>NZ_DAIK01000060.1:25326-27043 GCF_002496085.1 Methanosaeta sp. UBA458
TCGATCAGCCGTAAGCGGGCAGATCGATCAGCCTGGGATCGGTGAGCGCCCGGCCTACGGTGAAGTGGTAGAGGTCCTGGTACCCTAAATCGAACAGGCCCAGCATGCGGTGAACCATACCATCGAAAAAGCAGCCTATGCCGCAACCCCTGTAGCCCGTTGCCTCGCTTGACAGGTAGAGTGCCTGGCCGATCATGCCGCATTCCCAGTAGAGCCGGGAATAAAACCATGGACCATATTCCTCAATAGGATCTTCAAACCGGGATATCATGGCGACGGCAAAGCATCCGTCCGATGCAATATCCTGCCTACAGGACGACTCTTTGGCTGCCAGACGGGCGTCGCCCTGGGCCAGCTGGTAGAGCTCCAGGCCCGGTGGCGTGCGCGATGGCCTCTCCCAGAAAAAGTCCGGGTCCATCGCTCCTCGCAGATCCTCTTTTGCCCTTTCATCTCGCAAGAGGATGTACAGCCCCCGGTCCATCTCCTCCACCCGGTGGACGAAGAGCACCGGATTGACCTGTGGCCTCCAGGGCAGGCCGGGCTTTGCCCGCTCGGGCATCGTCGCCTTCAGGATGGCATGAAAACTATCCAGTGGCATCGTGGCCCTCCCGTCCATGGCCTGCGCGCTGCGCCGCCTGCGAAGGATGTGGCAGTATTCCCTGGATATATCTCCAGATACATCAGTAGCTGCTTCTTTTATCGAAGCGGACTTGCCTTTTAACTCAATCCGCAGCACCTCTTCTGCTCTGGCAGCAGATCGAGAGTAGGCATCGCTGATCTGGGGCTTTTTCGCCGCCTCGCTTGCCATATCGATCTCCTGCCAGGGAACGATGCTTGGGCTCAGGATATTGGGTCGAAGGGATAGAGGCTCAGTCTCTATCCCGGAGATCAGGCACTCATCTATTCTGTGGACCCTACCATCGCTGAATAAGGCGAGCATCACATCGGGTCGCTCTTTTCCTGTGGGGCCATCCGTCATTTTATCCGGCTCATTCCATAGAATCCTGGCCAGGTCGTCCGTGCCCAACTCCTCCTGCAGGGACAGCGTCCAGCCCAGGCAACATGCCGCCTCGCCAGCCGCAGCCAGAGCATGCCCCAGATCCAGCATGCAGTAGCGAAAAGCCCTCGCTCCATACTTCCAGGACTCGCGCCAGTAGATGGTGGTGAGGATGAGCAAAATGGTGCCCGAGGGAAGGTGAAGAGACTGCCAGCTCTCCTCTCTTATGCCAGCCAAAAGCTCCAGGGAATGATCCTTCGGCTGATAGTGATAAACGCCTGGAGAGAGATCCAGTTCCTCCCCCCCTCCAGCCAAAAGATAGCATTCTGTGGGATGGAGGTTGCCGCTGGATGGATTGACCCTTAACGTCCATTCTGCGCCTGCAACTGCTTTCCTGCCGGAAAGGGCAAGGCTTTCGAAGAAGAATCGAGAGAGGTTTTCGCTTGTAAGAGGAGATGGCCTGAGCTTTCCAGTCATCCCTTCGAATCCCAGGCGATCAAGAGCCAATCGCTTTGATCCCTCATAGCTGCGGAAGGGATCTGGCTGATTTGACCAGTCCATCCTCCCCGGGCCGCGTGCCATTCGATTGGGCTGGTGCTTGGTCTGCTGATGATAAGCTATGATCCGTTCCAATGCGCCGGACGTAGAATTATCCCTCCATTCAATCTTGAAAAGCCCCCCTTGGGTTGTCGTCCTCCGTGCGCTCTGTGACTCCACATG
>NZ_DAIK01000010.1:0-1597 GCF_002496085.1 Methanosaeta sp. UBA458
CCTAAACTCCGCCCTTTTTAATAACCATATTTGCCTCAACAGGCACGCTAATTTCCATCTTTTCCAAAATCATCCTCTGTTTTTTAGAGACTTCTGTAAGCCTCCACTTTCCACCGACTTTAACTGCTCGCAACTTTGACAATTCCATCAGAATCTCCTCGATAGAACTCTTATCGAGCAGCTTCGCCTCCCTGGCCCTCCGGAGCAAAATCGCTCTCAGTATCAGCGATATGAAGAAGATGAACAGCAAGCCCTGCAATGTTTCGACCTTCTGCACTCTCAGAGGCATAACCTCAAGTTCATTCTTCAGATCATCGAACTTCTTCTCGACCTCGTCTCTCTCTCGATAGAGAGAAAGAACCTCATCCCAGTTTCGTCTTGATGAAGAAAGTAGAATTGTCTTTCCAAATCGATTTACAGCCTGCGATATTGCATTCACTCGTCTGCTAAGATGAATCTTCTTGCCTTCCAGAGTGTACTCAAAATATCTTTCAAAATTTCCTGCTGTCCGCTTGAATTGGTCGATAGGGTTTCGGAACTCTTTTCCGTCAATGGCGCATTCGATATCGATTAATCGATTGTAGAACGAATTTGTCTCTAATCCTTCCCGCTTCTTGTTAAACAGGACATATCCATAGGCATCGACAGAACCAATTTGAATCTCACTTTCCAGGACATAGAAGATGTCGCCACCAAATCTTTTAGCATTAGCTGGGCTCTCAATTTCCCTATTCGTCTCACTGATCAAGCCCTTGCCGACATTGACGCTAAAAGGAAGAGGAATGATGAAATCGATATTCGCGTCGTTCATTTCTTTTATATTATTCTCACTGTAGAATCCGCGATCCAAGATGAATAGACTCTTCGATATTCCAAGCGCTTTGACCTCAGCTACAAGGTTTTTCAGAGTCACAACATCGCTGATGCTGCCTGGAAACAGTTTGAAATAGAGGGGCAGATGCCGATGCAATGAGAGAACTAGGCCGAGGTTAACTTGGGGCAGGTCAAGACCATCGCGATTGTATCCCCACTCCAGCCAATCGATATTTCGGGAAGCCGATGAGAGCGATGTAATATCGAATATCAGCGTCTCATCCTCGCCGGCGATCAAAGAATTATAGAACGAATTCATGGACTTTTCTTTTGTGGCCAATCGCTCCAGAAAATTAGACAGCCATTGGGAACTGAAGGATTCTTTCAGTGAATACATCTCTGGCAGAAACGAGTCATCAAGAACGGTGTTTAAATTCTTAAGAGAGGTTTGATGAAGCAGCTTGCTCATTGCCATGGCCAAAATTATATCGCCATCTTCGCCAAACGATTCTGAAAGCTTCTTTCTGAGCTGAATCTCACTACTTACCGAATCCAGAAGATATGCCGGGCCCAACGATTTCGTTGTCTTGACATCTCGTTCTGCTGTTTTCGGGATGATATGGCCTGTTGCTTCATCCCAAACGCCAAGATATCGCCGTTTCTGCCGGGATTGTTTCTTCTCTGGATCCCAATAATTTTCGGCTTCGTAAGCATATGTCCGCCCGCGGATCTTCTGCTTGACCAGATATGTCATAGCTAAGAGTAATAACCATAATAGTATAAA
>NZ_DAIK01000010.1:1617-26215 GCF_002496085.1 Methanosaeta sp. UBA458
CCTAAACTCCCCATAAATTAGGCATATTAAAGTAATTTTCGTTATCTATGACCGAAATCTATAAATAGTATTATGTGCCTAAATATGCATATGAAATCGTTTACCCGAATCAAAAAGATAAATGGCCAGGAATACATCTACGAGATTACACCCTATTACGACAAAGAAAAGAAGCAAATTCGCCAGAAGAGCAAGTACCTCGGCAAGAATGTTAATGGAGTTCCTGTCAAGGTCCGCTCCCAAGACCAAGTACCGAAGAAAGTTCTGTCGCATGGCGAATTTGTGCCGCTAAAAAAGATCGCCGAAGACCTTGAGCTGGAAAAGATCCTATCTGGTGTTCTGCCTGGCAAGGAAGTTTGGCCAATTCTGACTCTGGCAATGAATTATGCTACACGTCCTCGAGCCCTAACCCACATCCAGAGCTGGTACGAAGGTACGACCATATCCGAAGACCACCCAGATCTACCCTTATCTTCTCAGAGCCTTTCCCGAATGCTAAGCCGTATCGGCGAAAGCACTGCGAATCTGGAATTCTCTCGCAAACTCATCCAACAGATATCGACATGCAGCACACTGGTCTATGACATAACGTCTCTGTCATCTTACTCCCAGAGCATCAGTCTCCTGGAATACGGTTATAATCGAGATGGTCTCGATCTGCCACAGATCAACTTGTCTCTCATCGTCGATATGGATCTAGGCATACCGGTGATGTACGATCTTTATCCTGGGAGCATCGCGGACGTATCTACGCTTAAGAATACAGTCCGGAAAATTAAGGCGCAAGGCGTTCGAAATTATACAATGATCATGGATCGAGGTTTCTTCTCAACCGATAACATCGAAGAGCTGGTGGCTGCGGATTTATCATTCATCATTCCGCCAACAAGTACACTCAAGAATGTCAAAGAAGCAGTATCCGCCATTCATAGCAGCATCGATGATCCCGAGCATCTGAAGCTCTACGAAAAAGAACCGCTGTTTGTGATGCCCGTGAGCATCGAAGTAGGAGAAAACAAACTGAGCGGATATGCGTATTACGATCAGAAACGAGAGCAGCAGGAAAGGAGCACATTCTATAAACGACTGTATGATCTAATGGAAGTGCTCAAGTCCAAGAACCTGAAACATTGGATGAATCCTGGTGAGGTTTTCAGGGCGACGGCTAAAAGGGATGCCAAGTACATCGAATGGAAAGCAATCGATGGCAGGTTTCAGGTCGCACTCAGGAAAAATGCAGTCTCGCAGGCCATTAATAAAATGGGAAAGTTTGTTCTGCTTTATCGAGGCGAGTTTTCTTGGATCGAGTGTCTTTCGCTTTATCGAAGCAAGGATGTCGTCGAGAAAGGGTTCGATGTGTTGAAGAACGACATTGAGTTGATGCCGGCAAACCTACGAACCAACAGCAGTCTGAGGGGTTATCTCTTCATTGCGTTCATTGCTCTGATTTTGAGAATGAAGCTTACGAGACTGATGATCGATGCAGAGTTGAATAAAAGATACTCCGTGGAAGGACTGTTAACGGAGCTTGAAAAGATCAAGATTATGATCTTGCCGGATGGGGAGAAGATCACAACTGAGATCACCAAGAAACAGCGCGAAATCCTGGATGCACTTCACATGTGTGCCTAAACTCTGGGGAGGTCAGGTATAAATAACCTTCGGTCAATCCGCGGGCAGAAGGATTCAGCGAGAAAAATGGTTATTGCACAAGGCGGAGTTTAGGTTAAAACAGATCCTGGAACCTATTGATCTGGGCGCTCACATCATCGCTTTCAACGACACAGGATATAGCACACAGGCCGTCCGCTCCCGCCCCGATGACCTCCGGGGCGTTGGAGAGATTGATTCCTCCAATGGCTATCAGTGGTATGTCAACCTTCCGCCGGATCTCTTCGATGAGAGCAATCCCTGCGGGCTTTCCAGCGTCGGACTTCGTCGCCGTCTGAAATATCGGCGAAACACCAAGATAATCGGCTCCATCTCTCTTTGCCACCAGAGCCTCGAACAAGTTGTGGACGGTCACCCCTATGATCTTCTCCTCCCCCAGCATCTCGCGGGCAGTTTTGCAGGGCATGTCCGTCTGGCCCAGATGGACGCCATCTGCGCCCACGGCAAGAGCGATGTCTATTCGGTCGTTTATCAGGAAGGTCAGATCCCGGCAGATCTCCCTCAGATGCAGGGCCTCCTCATACATCACCCGGGTTTCAGCATTCTTATTCCTGTACTGCACTGCCTCAACCTTGCAGGCAGCAGCCTCCATCACATCGCTGATGTTCCCCGCCCGGCTCAATCTCGAATCGGTAATGAAATAGTATCCCTTCACCCTTCAATCCTCTGCTCATTGATTCATCTAATCTGCCAAATTATGCAATGCGATCTTCTCCCAACTCGATCTTCTGCATTCTCCTTATGGTCTCGGAATCCAGGTTGTAGACTGCATCATAAAGGTTCTCCTTGAAAGATCCCGGCCCCGCCGCTACCAGGGCAGCGATCTCAGCCGCCACCTCATAGCAGACCAGCCCGGAGACGGAAGCAGCAACGCGATCCGCTTCGACGGCAGCAAATGTCCCAATCACCGATGTGGCCATGCACCCCGTGCCCACCACATTGGCCATCATGGGGTGGCCGTTATGCACCCATATCGCTCTCTTCATATCGGCCACGATATCATCCTTGCCGGTGATGACCACAGTGCAACCTCGCTCCCCGGCAAGAGAATGGGCCACCCCCAGCAGGTTTGATTCGATATCTGCGGCATCAACTCCCCTGGTTTTGACATCCTCTCCTGCGATGCGGGCGACCTCGGACGAGTTGCCTTTGATGATGCTTACTTCGACTGCATCTAAGATCTCCTGGCATTTTTCGTCCCGGAACCTCGTCGCTCCGGCGCCGCAGACATCAAGGACCACGGGTATCTTTTTTTCATTGGCGCTAATTCCGGCAAGCAGCATGGCCTCAACGAATTCCGTGGTGAGGGTGCCGATATTCAGGACCAGAGAAGAGGCTATCTTTGCCATATCGGCTACCTCTTCCCTGGCATGTGCCATTACCGGAGAAGCCCCAAAGACCTTGACGATATTGGCGCAATCGTAAATGGTGACGAAGTTCGTCAGGTGGCATACCAGGGGCTTATCCCTTCTCACCCTCTCAAGAACCTCTGCTGCATCTAATATCATCCGACATCTCCTTGCTTTCGTCGGCTTTACAGCTCCACCATCTTGGCGCTCTTCACCCCTGGAACCTGCAATAGCCTTTTCATCAAATCATCGGGTACCATCTGGTCGACGCTCAGTACCATGAGCTGAGGCTGACCCTCGTCCATACGCCCTACATGCATTGAGCCGATGTTGATATTGCCCTCACCCAAAACCACGCAGCAGGGCCCAATGATATTCGGCTTGTCATCTATGACTGCTATCACCATGTCACCCTCTGTGGGGATATAGGTCCGGTAGAGATCAAGCTGCACAATGCGCTTCTCCTTGTTTCCTGAGACCGTGCCCTGAACCATGTTGATCACGCCGTTCTTGGTGAGCTTCATGGTTATGGCATTGCTGTATCCATTTATCGACTCGGTCTTGCTCTCCAGAAGTTTCACGCCCATCTCTTTGAGCGTCGTGGTGGCATTGACAAAGTTGATGCTGTCTTTTCCCATCAGGCAGCCCAAAAGACCCCTGATGGCTGATATGGTCACGGGTCTCGTATCCTTCTCGGCAATGGTTCCGCTATAGATCAACTCCAAGCTCTCAAAACCGCTGCCAACCATCTGTCCGAGCAGCGATCCCATCCTCTCGGCCAGCATCATATAGGGCTCCATGACCGCCAGCGTTTCCGGTGATATGGCAGGCATGTTGATGGCATTGGTGGGCAGTCCGCCTTTAGCTATGGCCAGGATCTGGTCTGCCACTGCTAAGGCGACATTGACCTGGGCCTCGGCGGTAGAAGCTCCCAAATGGGGAGTGGTTATGATCCTCTCCTGCCCGAGCAGGGGGTTTCCGGTGGGAGGTTCCTTGGTGAAGACATCGACCGCCGCTCCTGCAACCTTTCCTTCGGCCACAGCTTTGGCAAGAGCGGCCTCGTTGATGATACCGCCTCGAGCGCAGTTCACAATGCGAACCCCGTCCTTCATGATCTTGAACTCGTCATCGTCGATCAGGTTGCGGGTCTCATTGGTAAGGGGAGTATGGACGGTGATGAAGTCGCCCTCACGCAGAACGGTCTCCAGGTTCGCCAGGGTCAGCCCCATCTGCTGGGCCTTTTCTTCAGTCACAAAGGGGTCATAGGCTAAGATTCGCATGCCAAAGGACTTCATGCGGGTGGCAACCTCTGCTCCCACCCGGCCCAGACCGACGACGCCCAGGGTCTTGTTGAAGAACTCGACACCTGTGTACTTCTTGCGATTCCATTCGCCCTGGTGCAGGGCGGAGTTTGCCTGGGGTATGTTCCTGGCCAGGGCCAGCATCATGGCGATGGTGTGCTCGGCTGCGGAGATGGTATTTCCGCCGGGGGTATTGAGAACGATGATCCCCTTTTTGGTCGCGGCCTCTACATCCACATTGTCTATGCCCACACCGGCTCTGCCTATTACCTTGAGCCTTTTCGCGGCATTGATGACATCAGCCGTTACCTTGGTTCCGCTACGGATTACCAGGGCATCGTAGTCTGGGATCTTCTGGATGAGCTCCTCTGGAGAGAGGTTGGTGATAACATCGACATCAGCACCCGACTGCAGTCTCTTCACGCCGTCCTCTGCTAATGAATCACTGACAAGAACCTTCATGATCATACCTTCTTCCTCGGGGGCTAAAGACGTACAAGGATTTGATCCTTTCGAGAGCACACTTCAGAAGGGTATTAGCAGTCTATTGGCTGGTCCTCATCTGTTCGATCATCTCTTGAGCAGCTCTGTAGTAAGCATCTCTGGGCATCAGCTCTCTGCTCACCGCCTTCTCCATATCCTCTGAGATCCTGCCGTCTTTTATCAGCTGGTGGCCAGCCTGCTTTGCTGCCTTGAAGATGC
Organism: Methanosaeta sp. UBA458; assembly: GCF_002496085.1. Classification (NCBI taxonomy): domain Archaea; kingdom Methanobacteriati; phylum Methanobacteriota; class Methanomicrobia; order Methanotrichales; family Methanotrichaceae; genus Methanothrix; species Methanosaeta sp. UBA458. The sequence goes on from NZ_DAIK01000010.1 coordinate 6,641, forward strand.
CTTCGATCAGTGCTGTCTCACCGGCTTTTATCATCTCATTCATGCCCTCTGCCATGGGCCTGAGAAGCGCGCCGGCAAACTCGCAGCCATCTTGTGGGTTGTCGTAGATGGCCTTCATCTGCACAAGAAGCGGATCGAACATGGAAATCTCCCAGGCGGAGCAGGTGGAGACGAGAACCGCTTTTTGCATCTTTGATCTGGGTTGGCCCATCACATAGGCCGGTAGCTGTCTGTCCATCAGAGTCTTAAGAGGGCCGGTAATTCCCGAATAATAGACCGGACTGGCCCAGACGATGACATCTGCATTTTTGATCTTTGGGAGGATGGTCTTCATGTCATCGTCTTTGGCGCAGGTGCCGGGATTCACAAACCAGCAGCTCATGTCTCCGCTGCAGGGCTCTATGTTCAGCTTCCAGGAATAGATCAGCTCAACATTTGCTCCCGCTTCCTTCAAGCCTTCCAGGAATGGATTCAAGATCTTCGCCGTATTTCCCTCGTTCATGTGAGGGCTTCCGTTTATGGCCAGGATGTCCATTTTATATCACACTGATATTTGTATTGGCCAATTGCTTATGTACATATCTTTTCACATAAATGGAATTTGGTTCTCTATCCAGACATCAGAGCAAATCATACTGCTCGATTCCTCTATCGAGCCACCAGATCTATCAGATCCTGATCGATGGGAGTTCTCTCGTCCACTGCGGACAGGAGCTCATCGTGAATAGAGCTCTCTGAGTAAAATAGGGTCACCAGGACGCCTGCATCCTTTGCCGCCTCGATGGCGGGGAGAAAATCGCTGTCCCCAGTGACGATAACCGCTTTTCCGATCATCCGCCCGCAGCTCAGCCGGACCAGGTCCGCGGCCAGGGCGATGTCCACCCTCTTTTGCACAAACTCTCCTCCCACCCGGCCCAGCCGCCCCAGCTTAACCTCGAATCTGGGGAGCTTTCGCAGAGTATAGACGAACTTGTCCATGGAGGCAAACCTGCGGCTCTCCTCGTCAGTGGAGGGACAGCTCTGGTAAGGCATGCAATTATAATAATAGGTCCGAAGACGCTCATAGTTGCCACAAAGAATGTCAGAAAAACGGGCGAGGTCGATCTTCGGCTTCCCGAAATCAACATCCAAAATCTTAGTCAGATACGCACCATCGATGAAGACTGCTGCACGATCAGCCAAACTGTTCACATCCAAGTCCATAATTACTGCCATCCTGGAAGAACGGCAGTGATCATTATCTCTGCTTGCTAACTCATTCCAACGTATATCTAATTTGCGTTTAGCTCTGAAATAAGGAGTCATCACAGGCCGCCCCCTGGTGCCGGCGCACTCAAGCCCCTGAGCGGTAAGGCCGATTCGAAATGCTGCTTAGACTGTGCCGGATTGGGCCTATGGATTGTATTTTTCCGCAGAATATTTAAGTCAGCCACACTAATAAAAAGCGTATGCTTACACTCACCGCAGTAATTCGAAGAGACGAGGATATGTATGTTGCTGAGTGCCCGGAGGTGGGGACGGCGAGTCAGGGGAAGACCATTGAAGAGGCAGTAAAAAACCTCAAGGAGGCTACCGAGCTTTATTTAGAGGAGTTTCCGCTAAAGATCACTGGTACAGTCGTCCCGATGCACGATGAGCTTAAGCCGGGAACACTGAGAAGCGTTCTGAAGCTCGCGAAGGTCGATCCAGGTGAATTTGCAGAGTACCTGTAAATGCCAGATGTCCTGTCGCTAGCTCGCGTTTCCAGGCCCGTCTGCAGAGAATGCCACTATAAAAAAATCTGCTTTCCCTCATACCTTAACCTCATACATCCCGTTCCCAAAGGTTGCCATCTTCCCCACATGGATGAGCCTGCCCAGCTCCAAAAGTGCCATGACCTCACGGGAGAACTCTCCTCGATAGGTGATCTCCCCGACGAAGAATGGGGGATGACTCAGCTTTTTCATCTATTTCAACTTCCTCAGTCCTAACGCCAGTTGGACCGGATGGATCTTATTAAATATCTGTAACTCTTCATTATATGAGACCGAGCTCAGATATCGGTCAGCGGTGATGCTGGATTGAAGAGAGCCTCAGCTATTATGCTCATATTTCTGTTATCCTGTTTTGGGTTGAGCCAGGCAACCCAAGAAAACGATCTATGGCTGCTCCTATCCAGCTATGAGGATGTCGGCATCACATCTAAGGACCTGGCCTTCTTTCTGGCCACGCACGGTTTTTCCGCTCGACCAGAGCCGTCCTATGTGGTGGTCAAGCTCAACGATAGCAGGGAAGTATATGTCACGCCTAATGGAGCCGCTCCCAGGCTCGGTGATCTGTGGATGTCTCCTCCCGATATGCAATCCGGACCTGTGCAGGTGATCTCCAGCGATGCCATAAGGATCAATCTCACTTATAGGAGGTCAGACAATGAAAGCTTTATAAAAACCATCAGCAGATATCATATATTTCCGGTAACGCCCTTGGGCATGTGTTATGATGGCTCCCAAAAGCTGCAAGAGAGCTATAAGAGCCTGGGGTATGGCTCAGTTTATATGTACGATCCCAGTGGATTTGACAGCCGGGGACATCTCTGGGTGGTTGTGGAGGACAATGATGCTCCCGATACCTGGCTGGCAGTGGATAGTTATTACGGGCCTATTACAGAGGACGATTATTATTACCAGGCTCAGTATAGCTTTGCGGATTTCAAATACCTCGAATCAATCAATCCCCAATGGAGGCTGGCCTAATATAATATAAGTGCATTGAGACCGTGCGGCGTGCATTTCCGCTATTTGAAGCCATTTGCTGAAGGATCGATGATGAATCCGGGCATGACATTGTGTCAGGAGTCCTACCGGAAACTTGAAATGTGGTACTGACATAATTATAAATTATTAGTATGGGAATAACGAGGGCTCGATGAGAATTGATTCGCTGGTGAGGATCGCATTATGCGCTTTGATTGCGATGAATTGCGTTCTTGGTGCAGGATTTGCCGAGCTCGATATCAATATCGATGATCGTGTTAATCTGAGCTATGCGAATCTCTCGGCAATGGATCTCGCCGGAGCACATTTGAATCAGTCTGATCTGCAGGGCTGCAACCTCAACGGGTCGAATCTGGATGGGGCGTATCTCCGATCGGCCTGGCTGATGGCATCTCATCTGAATGGCTCAACGCTGGAGAATGCAGATCTCACGGGCGCTGTTCTTACGGAAGCCGATCTCACGGGAGCGGATTTAACTGGTGCGAACCTAATACGGGTTCAAATGTCCAAAGCCAAGCTGAACGGGGCTCGCATTGTGAAAGCAGATCTAACCGAAGCAGACATATCCGATTCCGATCTGAGCGACGCTGATCTCACGGATGCCAGGCTTTTTCGAACGGATCTGAGTGGTGCCAAGCTTAAGGGAATCTATCTAACCAGTGCCAATATGATTGGAGCTCATATAAGCTGGGCCGATATGAGTGTTGCCTATTTATCCCAAGGTCAGTTCTCAAGAGCCGAGCTTTATAGTACTAATTTGAGCGGTTCGGACCTTAGCGATGCAGACTTTACCAGAGCTTATCTCATGAGATCCAATCTTACCGGCGCCAACATAGATTGGGCCGATATGGCCTATGCGGACCTGACTGAGGCCATCTTGACTGGTGCAAGCTTGAAATCAGCCAAAATGGCTTACTCCGATCTTACCAAAGCGAATTTTACCGGAGCTGATTTATCCGAAGCCTATCTGGATGGAGCTATTCTTGCAGGAGCGACACTCAGGAATGCGAAGCTCGATAGAGTTAATCTGCGTGAAGTCGACCTGAGGGGACTGGAAATGGGGGGAGCATCCCTTAAGAATTCTGTCCTGACAGGAGTATTCATGGCCATGACGGATCTGGCCGGCGCCGACCTGAGAGATGCGACACTGGTTCAGGTTGAGATGACCGGAGCCAATTTGAGCAGCGCCAATCTGGAGCGAATCAAGTATGACCAGTTCACCCTTCAATCGCTGTCCAGAGCGGAACTGGATGGAGCCAAGATCTCCGAGGATCTGCGCTCTGACCTCAAATCACTACAAAGAGCCGCTTGATGTTCTGAAAGGGACTGTCTTTTTAAATTAAGAAAAGAACAAATTAATTATAGTAGTAATTGGAAAAGGTCTGTTATGGCTCGTTCACTGCTCAGATTGTCTCCTGGACTCTGCTTGCTTTTTATAACTCTAGTTGCATCATCCTCCGCACTGGAGGAAGAAGCCTCCCAGAAAATACTAATTTTTGCCTCGTATAACCCCGGATCGCCATGGACCGATTCCGTAGGCAATGAGATTAAAGATCAGCTATCTATTTACTATCCTGGAGCAGAATTCTCTTTTGAGTATATGGATACCAAAAGGCAGGAGCCTACTGAAGCCAGACTGAATAAATTGAAGAATTTATATAAAAATAAATATAAAGATCGTCACTATGATGTCATCACCTGTCTGGACGATGATGCATTTCAGTTCCTGCTCAACAACAGAGACGAGCTGTTTTCCAGCACTCCAGTTGTCTTTTGCGGAGTGGACTTCTTCGAAGACCAGATGCTGACGGCAGGGAAGAATTTCACCGGCGTGGTGGAGGCCTTTGATATACCAGGTACAATCTCTCTTATGCTAAAATTGCATCCCGATGCAAAGCAAATAGTCATAATCGATGACCAGACTGCCACCAGCAAGGCCAGCCAAGAGGCCATGAACCAGACCCTGTCCAGATTCAATACAATTGTCAGCTTCGTCATCTGGAATGACATGACAGTAGAAGAACTGCAGAGGAATGCTTCCGCTCTGCATGAGGGCAGCCTGATCCTTCTTCTTAATTATAATAATGACCGGGAAGGACGAGCAGTAACCCACGAAGAGAGCGCATGGATCCTGAGAAGCGCAAGCTCGGTTCCAATTTACGGTACCCGGGATGTCTATATGGGCTTCGGTGTGCTTGGAGGAGCGATCATTACCGGTCAAGTCCAGGGCAGATTGGCGGCAGATATGGCACACCGCATCTTGCAGGGTGTTCCTGCGGATGATATTCCGGTCATAAAAGAGCTTCCCAGCTCATATATTTTCGATATGCTGGAGCTGCGCCGCTTCAATATCAGCGTCCAGAGAAGTGCAAGTTCGGCTCCAATCTATGGTACTAAGGACGTCCAGATGGACTTCGATGTACTTGGAGAAGCGATCACCACCGATCAAGTCCAAGGCGAATCGGCAGCCGACATGGAACAACTCATCTTGCAGGATGCTCCTGCAGATGATATTCCGGCCATAAATGAGCCTCCCGGCACAAACATTTTCGATATGTTGGAGCTGCGCCGCTTCAATACCAGCCTCTTGATACTTCCTTCTGGGAGCAAGTTCGTTAATCAGCCATTTCAACCTCGAGCTGATCTAAATAATAGGAACTTGAGCGGCCTGGATCTGTCCGAGACAGACTTGAGTTATTCTGACCTGCTAGGATCCGATCTCAGCGGGACGAACCTGAGCCGATCCTTTTTGATACAGGCTGTCATCTCAAACTCCACGCTTATCAGAGCCAATCTCAGTGGCGCATTCATGCCACTCGCTGCTCTCGATGGTTCTGACCTCTCCGGTGCTGATCTCAGAGGAGCCACCCTGCTTGGCAATTATTTGATGGGCTCGAATATGACCGGAGCAGATCTATCAGGCTCCCTTATGGATCAGGCCATGATGGATAATTCAACTCTGGTTGATGCCAAGATGGATGGCGCCAGCTTGTGGGCTGCGAAGGTCAGCGATGCAAATCTGTTTGGAGCAAGCCTTATAAACGCATTTCTGGAACGTTCCACCTTTGTTAATTCCCAATTAAAAGGCGCAAATCTCACAGGCGCAAGCCTGGTTGGCGCGAACCTGATCAATGCCACCATCACCGATGCAGACCTATCGGGAGCGGATATCTCCGCAGCTCGTTGTATGGGAGCTAACTTATCCCGTTCCAGGCTGGTTGGATCAACTATGGGCTTCTCAAACCTAAATGGTGCAGATCTGAGTATGGCGAACCTCTCTGGTTCGTATCTCTCCGCTTCAGTCTTTGCTAATTCGAATCTCACACGTGCCGATCTCTCCGATGCGAACCTAGAGAGTGCATTTCTGAATCGAGCCAAGCTTGTTGAGGCCAAACTGGTAAACACCAGTCTTCCCAGAGCGCATCTGGAAGATTCGGATCTATCCAATTCCAATCTTGAAAGGGCAGATCTGACCAATGCATTGCTAGGCGGATGCAACCTCATCGGCGCAAACCTAAATGGAGCCAGGCTCCTGGGAGCGGATCTCAGCCTTGCAACTATGAAAGATGCATATCTGAGCGGTGCCAATATGGTAGGTGCCAGAATGAATTGGGCGGATCTGAGCGGCAGCAGCCTTACAGAGAGCCAGTTCTCCAGAGCTGAACTCTTTGGGGCAAATCTAACCAATTGCGACCTGTCAAATTCAGATTTCACAAGAGCTTATTTAGTGAGGTCTAATCTATCGGGTTGCACCCTAAGAGATGTCAAACTGGACTACGCAGATTTCACTAATGCGAATTTGCGGAATGCAGATCTGAATGGTGTCAGATTTATAAACGTATATCTGAATAACGCCGACCTGTCAGGAGCGGATCTTACAGGATCCTATCACTCTGGAACGGTCCTAAAGGGAACCATCTGGCACAAAGCGAACCTAATATCATCCAAAATGACTCTGATGGGCTTTTTAGATTTGGACTTTAGTGGTGCAGATCTAAGAAATGCCCATTTTGCCCAGGTATTTATGGATAACACAGACTTCTCCGGTGCGGATCTAAGGGGGGCCATCTTTGACACTGTTGCCTCTATAAACGCTGATTTCAGAGGCGCAAACCTTGAGGGAATCGAATATGATGATGCAGCTCTTCGATTCTTCGCCAATTCCAATCTTGAAGGAGCCAAGATGAGCATGGATCTGCAAAAGGATCTCGAAAAATTGCGGTCAGTGCAGATGTCGCAGACCTCTTAGGGATATATGAGAATTAGGGCTCTTATTCACAGGGCGTCGATATGAAATCGATTAAGAGGACGAACTCAGCATGCATGGTGGCGATCTTATTCTGCTTTGCAGTCATGTCGATGAGCTATCCCTCAGCAGCCGACGATTATACCGACCTCATGAAGCTGATTGCAGATAATGAGGATGTCAGAATAGATGCTCAAGATCTAGCATTCTTGCTTGTGACTCATGGATTTGATGCTGAGCCAAAGGGTGACAGCGTTATTGTGAAGCTTGATGATGTGGTCTATGAGATGACGCCAAACGGTGTGAAGCCTGGATTGGCTGATATTTTATTAAAAGACTTAAAGCCGCCAGTGCAGGCACCTCCATCAGCACCAGAGCTTCATAATGGCTGATGAGGACATTATTGGCGATTCGCCTCACATCGGCTTATCGATCAGATGAGTCCCCGAAGGAGTCCTCTAATTGATTACAGACTTACCGGGCTCTTCGCTGAATCATATGGGCAAGGTCCCAAAGGAGATTATAGCTCTGTTCCTCTGCGTGTCTGTGGTTGGGTCAGTGCATAGCGGTCCACCACAAAGGCGAAATGATACAGAGATTTTGCAATTCAAAGTTCACCCGTGCTAAGTAGCGAGGAGCCAACTATTCTTTCAAGGGATATCATAATTTGATGCACAGCAGCTCGATAGGTTTCGCTCCAACTCATCATAGTATTTCTCTTGTTCTAAAAAGCAGTCAATAACCTCCGTGCTTACATTGAAGCATGGAGCGGGCTTCCAGCTGCCCCATTCTGCATTTATTAGCGTTGCATTTGAGCCAGAGCTCCAATAATTCCATTCAATTGGCAGCTCCGGGCAACAGGAGAGCGGCTGATAGTAAGCCTCAAAGAGGGTATGGTTCTCGGCTTCAATTCTAGTGTCATTATAGCCGGTTGACACGCTCACGTAATTATCATATATCTGGCGGCCGTTCTCGACCCTGGCTCTCAGCTTTATGGTCATCGTTCTGCCAATGTCCAGTGACGAGATAGTCCAATTGATGAATTGGCCATCAACTTCTGGCCTCTGGCTGGAGTCGATGAAGCTCAGGCCCGGAGGAAGCCTGTCCGAAACATCCAATTTCTTGAGCGGCCTGCTGCCGTCATTGGTGACATTGATAAGGAAGAGGACTATATTATCATCCTGCATAATGGCTTTCTTCTCAATGTTCACATGCACATAGCGGTGCAAGGGCTCAGGATGCAGGCTGATGGCGGTATCAATGTTGAATTTGCCTACAAAGCTCTGATCTAGCCGCACCTTTTCATAATCTGGGCCATTTCCCTGGAGGATTGCAGTATCCATGGACCCGTTGAAGGAGCCTATAAACTTCAATGATGACAAATCCATTTCTGCCTCTTTTTCGATGTAAGAGGCGGATCGAATCTCTTCGCTTATGATGAGCTCCTGCTCTGGATCTTTGGTCTGCATGCCTTCCCGCCATAGGCTTCCGCCGCTAGTGTTCATGGATCCCAGGGTCTCTTTTTGCGGCGAGTAGAGCATCTTGACGTTCTTTGTGATGCTGCTTGAATCCATCGATTCCTGAGCTGAATAGTAACCGCTCCCATGCTCAAAGGATCTTTGAGATTCTGTTCGCTTGTCCGAGGACACTCGCCCTTTGCCTGTGATCGACCTATCTTGTCTTACATTCTCTCCATAAGAGTCAATAGATTGAAACACTTTAAAACTGCCATGATAATCTTCATCTATCATTTCTTTTATGCTATGGGAGCTGTCCTGTGCATTCTTCCTATAACTGATTCGAGCTATTCCAGAATCATGGCTGGCGTCTGAACGATATACTGTCTGGTTCATGTCCACATCAAAGCTGCTGTCTTTTTGCAGGCTGTGGACATAAAGGTAATTTTCTGTGACCACTTCTCCTCGAATATAATTTGCCGCTGATGTTCTGTCCGACCACAGGGATTGGTAGTCTATGCTTCGTTTGCCGGGCAGCTGGAAAGTAGAACTCCCATAGCTGGCAAAGATATCCTTTTTTAGACTCACGCTCTTGTTCTCTGATACCAAGCGCGAACTCTCATCCTCCTCGTAGTGGCCGCTTCCATGCTCCGAAGTAGTGATCCTTGTTCCGGCAGCTCCGAGAATGGTGACCACTGCAGAGCTGCTGCTGACAGGGATTGGCATAGATTCATAGTACCCCCGGATCTCGACCCTGTTTGTGAGCGAGCGCTCCGCTTCTTCCGTGGAGAGACTCTTTCGCATGCGGATAAAGCCATCGCCTTCTACAGAGGAGGTTTCATCGAAGATCATCTGCGCCTTCTTGGGTATATGAACCTCGAGAACGATCGTGCCGTTTGCCCTTGGAGTCAGATTGCCGATCATCCATGTAAGATTTTTTCCGTTTATGAAATTGGGCTGAGGAGTTGCTCCGAGAAAATCAACTTCTGGAAGCATATCCGTTATGCTCACATTCTCGGCGGTAAAATCGGTGTCGGAATTTCCATATTTTATTGTATAGGTGATATTCTCACCTCGAGCGGCGGAAGTCGCATTTGCTTCCTTCTTGATCCATAATGAGTGGACTACGGAGGTCTCCAGTGTTTTATTCGTGCCTTCTGTTTGCGAAGAGTTTATCTGATATGTGTTGAAGACCGAACCAGCGTTGTCTTTGAATGTGTCTTTGCCCTTGGCCTTCACGAAGATCTCGATGGTCCCTCCGGATCCGGGCAGCAGATCTCCAACATACCACCAGTGGTGTCTTCCTGAGCTCTCATTGATGAGAAGTGGATCTGATAGAGAATACTTAAAATCGACTTTTTCATCCAAATAATCATGGATCACAACATCGGTCTGCTTCACAGAGCCATTATTTCTGTAGTCTATGGTGTAATTCAGATGCTCCCCTGGGAAAATTATGCGGGATGAGGCCCTTTTTCCAATTACCAGCCCTTCTCCGGTTACAGTTGTATTGGCCCAGGCAACGGCATGCGATCCTTCTTTACACCACATATCAATGCGATTGGTGATTATTGATCCCGGTGTTAGAATATCCTTCAATCTGGCCTGGATCGCTATCTTGCCGGACTCTTCTTTATCCAGATCTCCAATGGTCCAGGCATCAATTGTGCCCGGATCCGGAGCAGGGCTTGCCCATATGAACTCCAGGCTCTCATTGTAGGTCTCTTTTAGCATTACCTCGTGAGCATCCTGACCGCCGTTATTTTTATATGCGATGGTATAATTAATAGTACCATTGAATTGCACTGGATCTGGCTCATCATCTTTAAAAACGCTCAAAATTGGATTTTGCTTGAATATCTCCAAAGAATATGTATCTGAATCGGATACCTCTTGGCCAGCTCCCGTCTTCGCCTTCACAGTGGCGATGTTTTTGAGGATATATTTCTCCTCGTAAACTATGTAGCCCGGCGTTTTTTTGTATTCTTTGCTTATTATAACTCCGTTATAATCTTCTATTATGATCAATGTATCTCCTGTAATATAATCCGTAATGGTAATGGTCTTCAAGCCCACAGATGGATTATCGTATTCGATCTTCATGTACTCATTCGTTCCCGGATGCGGATAGTAGTATTCCTCCTCCGAGAGAATCTTTCCTTTTGGATCGTATCGAGTGGTCAAATTCAATTGCGAGACGGGATCTCTATAGTAAGTGACGCTTAAATTCCCTTGCGGATCTATAATCCTCTTCAGGCTCTCCTCAGTCACTTCATTGACATAGTAGTAGGAGGTATAGTTGATGCCAGCCATCTGCATGCTCTCAATAGTTAGCGTTGCCGCATGCGGATCGAACTCTTTTTGCAGTCTTCTCATCTTCTCCAGATTGATTTCCATGCGAGTTCTCAGCCGCAGTAGCTTCTCAATCATATCCTGCTCCCTGTAACCAGTGCTAGCCATGATGCGCAGTATGGTATAATTGGCAGGATCATGAATCTCGTAAAGACATTCATATTGCCATGATTGGCCCGGCTCCAATGCTTCGTCACCTCCCCCACCTCCAACCCGAGTTGGATGGCAGTTCGGCCCCCAATCATGAGTATCGGTGAGGTTTATTTCATAAAGAGTGACTCCGCCGGTATTGGTTACGTTATATGTATAAACGACTGTATCGCCCACCCTCACTGGTGGGCTATATCTGCAGTCTTTTTTTAGGCGAATCTCTGCTTTTGCTGCGGGCAAGACCAGCATCTCAATCTGGTTTTCATTAATGCAGCCGCTTACGTTGCTCTCTATTTTCAGTTCGATCAGAACGGTGGTAGAATTCTCTACAAGGGGAGCTGTCCACTGAAATGAGCTCTGGCTCGCGTTAAGTGGAGTGCCTCCAGTTGCTGACCAGCTATAATTGTAGCTCTGCCCCTCAGGGGCTAAAGGTGCGGAGATCGTATAGGATACGCCACCGATGATCTGATTCGGCTCTGCGCTGACGGGAAGGATTAGTGCCAAGATTATAGCTAGTGATAGCCATGTACACATATGGGCGATTTCTGGACTCTTTGACCTTCCGGAGGAAGGCGCGCGCAAGCACAGAAGCTTAATCATTGAGCGTCTCAGTCCCTGAGGTCAGTTCGATCACATTGCTTGGCACTTCAACAACCAGAATCCTGAGGCTGTCCGTGCAGCTCTGAACCAGCCTGCCATGGTCATCATTCCAATCTATGATAAGCTGCAGAATATGATACCCACTTCCATAGTCTCTCCAATCAACCTGAAGGCCTTCCTCTGCCGACTCGTCTTCTGCATCCATTCCATCTATTCTCCAAATCAATTGGGGCTCTAATTCGGGTGCCCTCGTGATCTGGGGCAGATATGTGGCGATGATGCTCTCACAAGGAATGTTCGGCCCTTCAATTTGGCAGCTCGGAGGTGTCAGATCAATGGAATCAGTCTCACGATAGCATTTGGTATTTCGATTGCTACATCTCCGATTAGCATTGGAGCAATCGATGCCATTGGCCGTCTCCCAGTTTATGACCAGATTCTCTATCCTTACCTCCTGGCCACAGCTAAAAGAGAATCCATATAAGGAGAGAGAATTCTCAGAGCCTGCGGGAATGGTATCCAGAACGCAGAGGCCTCCATCATCGTAATGGGATTCCTGCAGAGCACCATCCACATATATGTCGCATAAGAGAATTACTGCATATCGAGGACTATTGGCATTGTTCTTAAATCTGGCCCATATATAGGCATCTACTGAGCTATTCTGAGCGCAAGCAGATAGCAAATTTCCCTGAGCATCCCCCAGCCAGAGATCGGTTATCGTTACATCCTTGGCGCGACAGTGAAAATTGCAGTCAGGCCAATCTGATCCTGCTGCAGAGCTCAGGATAAATGGGAAAAATAGACATAAAATGGCCGAGAGGCAGATAGTCTCTTTGGAATTGCTGAGGATGGATTTCATAGTCTATATCCTGCACTTTTTTAAATAATTATTTATATTTAACATATCATCATGCGTTTTGCCCATCGGCAGCCGATTGCCAGGCCAGTCCAATATTTAATAAAAATGAGCCACCAGGCAATGCCCTGGTGCCCATAATTTGCATCACGTTACAGTTATCGTATTGAGCGGCACATCCACAATCACAACTTGCTTTTGGCATGATCCCTGGAAAACATAGGGTGATTTCTTGCCGAAGTACCCTGTCATTATAACATATGTGCCGGAATTCTCAGCCCATTCATTCCATTTGATGTTTATGTTGGACCCATCTCCGACCTTGGAATCGGCATTGCCGTTGTATTCCAGATTTTCAGGAACTTCGCCTTGCTTGAACACCCACCAGCGCTGATTGACCTGGCCGGGAGTGCTTTCTGTGCTATATTTGTGATTTTTATCATCGATGATGCAAATCTGATCCGATGAATCTGTTGTTATTGAGCACTGACCTGGGGTCACAATCGGGAAGGTCATGCAGGCCTGGTTGATACAAAGTGCAGCCTCACGAGCTGTAACCAACATCTCGAAGTAATAATTTTCTGCATATTCCGTAGTTGGAACAGCAAAAGAGATGCTTTGGGTATCAAGTGTTGCGACCGTCCTTCCTCCCGCATCATCTTCTTTAACCGTCCACATATAGTCCCAATGAATGCCCAATGCCTGCTGATCAGCCGGTACATCGGGACCTCTGAGGTCGATTATATCGCCTGGAGCTACTGGATCCTGCAGAACGGGAGTACAGCTGCCTGTACTCGGAGGTGCTACACTCTGAGGTGCTTCATCCTGAGCTGCTGAATTCGACATTATGCTTGCCAGGCTCAATACCAGCAAAAAGGCTATCTTCCATCTTGATTTAAACATTAAGTTATCACCTTAAACAAATTGCGTAACTATGGTATTTATAGATTATCATACTATTTAATCAGAGCAGCATATATAGATGCAAAAAACTGGTTTTTATGATAATAACAAATATATATGTTAAAATTAATTTTAAAAAACAGTTGACCATAACAAATATTAGTATGAAGGATCAATAATAGCTACAGCTAATTCCAAGGAATCTATAATGTTGTGACCTAATTTATATATTAATGAGGCGAAGCAATGAAAAGGATATATAAAGCTGCATTTGTGTTATTACTATTTGGTATCGCATTGTCGGGGATAACATGCCCAAGCCTATGCCAAGAGAGCCCCGTGGTGAACATCGTAGTGGATGCGGATATCCCATTAAATCCATCCTCAGAAGAGGTCAAAGCCGCGGGAGGTTCTCTGATAAACCTGATAAATGAGATAGATCCCTTTGACCGAAATGTCACCATCTTTGTGAGCGGTGAGATGGCCACAGTCTACCGTCTGGGAATCACATCTCAGGGTGCCATGAGCAACCACGAGCTTGCTCTCTATGGAAATAACACTGGAGAGAACCTGTCCTCGCTCTCGGCTGCTGAACAAGAAGAAATCATTAAGGACGCTAACAACCGCCTGTATAGCTGCTATATATGCGGAGGCAAGCATGTTGATATCAAGGGCTTCCGACCGCAGGGCTTCGAGCAAAATGAGCATACGCTGCGAGTCCTGGAGAACTTGAGCATTATCTACAATGCCGGATTCCAGCAGGGCTTGATCTATATGCCTGGTCATGAGAATGATTCCTGGCCATATCTCATTGATGGCTTCAATGTATATGCGGTTCCAATCAGCACGACAGATGTGAATGGAGAGAAAGCGGTTCTCTATGACAAATACATTGATGAAGAGATGGGCCTAAGTGGCTCGCAATGGCAGGACCTATTGCAGTCCCAGTTCGACGAGAATGCCAAGGCAGGAGCGCCCACAGTCGTCATCTTCAGCAATCTGGTCTCAGGAAATGGAGAATTCCTTGATGCTTATAGGAATTTCCTTAATTATGCTGAGTCCCAGGGCGCTAGATTCTTGACCACATTCCAGCTGGTTGATATGGCTGCAGCGAAGAATTCGGCCAGCTCTATTCCAGAGCTTGAAGAGGCACGGAAAGGCGCGGAAGATGTGAGTCCCGATGAAAAGGGTGCCATTGCTGATTGCCCGAACTGTGACGAAGCATCCAGTGGAAAAGGTGCATCAATTATCAACTTCAGCATCAGGAAAAACGAATCATGCATAAATTGCACCCAGAATTCCACAAATTCCACAGAGGTGGTGTAGGTATCTTGTCGGATAAGGCGATTAAATCGGATTAGGAGAGATTTTGCTCTTTGCTAATTTTTTATGAGCACCCTCAGGATATCGAAGCCGAAGTTCCGGGCTCGATATCCTGCAAAGTCCGACCTCGGAGCGGTCTGTAGCAATAAACGATAGCAATCGTTTGGATTCACGGTTTTGCGCCATAGATACGATCAGGCCATTGACTGGCACCCCGAGTCGACCCACACATTTTCCCTGAATAATGCAGTATTGCAGTTTAAAAATCGAAACCAACTGGCAAAAAATAGTTTAGCTGCAGCCGCAGCCTCCGCCATGGCCGTGGTCGCATCCCCCATGATCGTGGTCACAGCTGTCATGATCATGATCACATGTGCCGGCATTGCCACATGAGCTGCAACCGGAAAGCTCGTCCTCTGGGCCGCGAATAATAAATCCAGTTCCACGGTCATCATCAACATAATCGATGATGGTCTCTGCCAAAAGCTCAGCATCCTTGGGCTCCATGTGGATTTTAATCCCCCTGCTCTCGAATATGACATCGTCCTTCTCTGCGTCGCCTAGCGTCATGCCATAGTTCGCGCCAGATGGATCGACTGCCGCCAGGAACATCCTTATGACCTTATCCTCCACCACCTTGCTTTTAAGCATATCAGCCGCTTCTTTTGTAATCTCAATCATGAATAGCACTCCAAATATTATCTGCACAAAACTGATATTTAAAGGTAGCATGCATCTGCAATTGGAGCCTGGAAATCCGAGCATAGGATAGAGGATTTATCATAGAGCAGTGGTATGTGACAATCATGGGCGTTGATTTAGGGGAGCTGCTAAAGAGAAAGAAGATAGAGATTCAGGATCTGTCCGGCAGATGGGTGGCGATAGATGCCTTCAACACCCTCTATCAGTTTTTATCCATCATCCGGCAGAGGGATGGTACCCCTCTCATGGACCGCCAGGGAAGGGTGACCTCTCATCTCTCTGGCCTATTGTATCGCACCACAAACCTGATTGAGGCAGGGGTGAAGGTGGCCTTCGTCTTCGATGGCGAGGCCCCAACCTTCAAGGCTGTCACCCTGGCCGAGAGGTCGGAGATAAGGGATAAAGCGGCGTGGGCCTGGGAGGAGGCTCGAGCAGCCGGTGAAGACGGATTCAAATATGCTCAGGCGGCTTCACGGATCAACTCCGAGATTATCGAGGACGGGAGAAGGCTCATCCTGGCCATGGGGCTGCCGGTAATCCAGGCCCCATCAGAGGGCGAGGCCCAGGCGGCTTATATGGCCGCTCGAGGCGATGTGGACTATGCCGGCAGCCAGGATTACGACTCCCTCCTCTTTGGAGCGCCCCTGGTGGTGCGCAATCTGGCCATCACCGGCAAGAGAAAGCTGCCTCGAAAGAACATTTATGTGGATGTGGAGCCGGAGGTGATCAACCTGGAAGTGGGGCTGGCGAACCTTGGAATCACCCACAAGCAGCTGGTTGAGATCGGCATCATGTGCGGCACAGATTTTAATTCCGGCCTGGAGAGGGTGGGGCCCAAGACCGCTCTAAAGCTCATTCGGGAGAAAGGAGATCTGGAGAGCATCCTGGCGGACAGAGATGATAAGATCGAGGACTTCGAAAAGATCAGGGAGTTCTTCCTCCATCCTCCGGTCACTGATGACTATAAGATCGCCCTGAAAAAGCCCGTGCCAGAAGAGATCGTCTCCTTTTTGGTGGATGAGAGGGACTTTGATCCTGAGAGGGTGGAGAAGACAGCCAAAAGGCTAGAGGAGGTCTATAGGAGTGGACAGAGCACTCTCGACCACTGGTTCTGAATTTGTCGATTTCGGCTATGAGCTCGACCTCGATCTGGCAGTTCATTTGATCAAGAAGAGCGGTGCGGCGCGGGTAGGCCTGCAGGCTCCCGAGGGGCTGAAAAGGGCAACGCCAATAGTAGCGGCTCGGATCGCAGAGGAGACCGGGGCAGAGGTGATCATCTCCGGGGACCCTTGCTTTGGGGCCTGCGATGTGGACACGAGGCTCTCAGGTGAGGTGGATCTGATGCTCCACCTGGGCCACGCTGGCATTGGAGAGGAGCCGGAGAAGGTGATCTTCCTGGAAGCCAGGATGAATGAGGACCTAAGAGGCGTGGTGGAAAAGGCGATCGGAGAGCTAAAATCAAAGAGGGTAGGGGTCAGCACTACTGTTCAGCATGTCCATAAGCTCGATGGAGCGCTGGAGGTCCTGGCCGAGCACGGAATCGAGGGCCTTTTAGGTCCTGCATCCGGAAGGATCAAGTATCCTGGACAGGTCCTGGGATGCTGCTATGCCTCTGCCAAGGCGCTTGATGTGGACGAGTATCTTTTCATAGGCACGGGACAGTTTCATCCCCTGGGGATCGCTCTTGCCACAGGAAAGAGGGTGCTGGCAGCAGATCCGGTGACCTGCGAGATCTTAGAGATCGATCCGGATCCCATGCTGCGCAGGCGCTTTGCAGCCATCAGCAGAGCTGCCGATGCCAAGAGCTTTGCCGTTCTCATCTCTAAAAAGTCCGGCCAGAAGAGGATGGAGCTGGCAAGAAGGATGATGGCCCTGGGCGAGGCCCGGGGTCGGGAGATGTTCCTGGTCTATCTGGACAACATCGAGCCGGACCGTTTGCTCAATTTGGGGGCCCGAGCGGCAGTCTCTACCGCCTGCCCCAGAGTAGCATTGGATGATTCTGCCAAGTATAGTATCCCCGTCCTCACCCCTCCTGAGTTCGAGGTGCTGGTGGGTAAGAGGAAGTGGGAGGACTACCTTTTTGATGAGATCGATGATATTTAAACGACCAGTAGACGCTTTCAGCAAGCACTTTAAAGATTATGAGCAGGGAACCAAACAGAGCTTCACTAAAGCTTCTTGACCCTGAAGTCTATCACCACATTGAGCCTGTGAGGGGCATAGCTTCTCACAATGCTCTCGCAGAGCACCTCTATCCCCGCGCTCATCTTCTCCGCTGCCTCCCTTATCAGCAATTCGTCCCGGTAGAGGTCGTCCTCAGGAGAAATGCAGTAGTAGTGGACAATCCCTCCCGGCTTTGCCGCCCCGATGGCAGCAGGCAGGAAGAGGGATGCACTATGGGGGAGGTTCATGATAACATGATCCGCTGCATTCTGGTATCGCAGTGCGATCTCATTTGCATCCCCCTCCAGGATATCGATGTTCTCCACCTTATTCAGCCGGGCGTTCTCTCGCAGATATTGAACAGCTACCGGATTCTTGTCCATGGCCACCACCCACCTACATCTCTTGGCCATGAGAATGGAGAACGGCCCCACCCCGGCGAACATGTCCAGGACGACGTCAGTGGGCCCGACCAGGCTCGCTATCCTCAGCCTCTCCGTTCCCAGACGGGGAGTGAAATAGGCTCCCTCCAGGTCTATACGATAGCGCAGCCCGTGCTCCTTATGGGTGGTGGTGGTCCTCTCCTCCCCTGCTACGTGCCGATAGCGACGGGTGCGGTACTCTCCTTCCACATCAGAGATGGGGGCTATCACCGTCTTGATGCTATTGCTGGAGGACATAAGGGCTGAGGCAACCCTCTCTGCCTCTCCCTCCTCCAGGTCCTCTATCATGGCGATATCGCCCACGATCTCAAAGCTGGGCCTAAAGCCCAGAATGTCCTCTGGGGTCAGGATCTTCTCTTCGGGCACGAATCCAAAATTCACGACATCATAATCTGCTACCAGCCGCAGCTTTTCTGCTTCCTTTTCGGACAGCTCCCGCACAGGCAGATAGATCTGGGACCCATCCGAGCAAATCTTTCGGCCAGGGTCAAATGCCTTCAAATCCACCAGAGCCCGCCTGAATCGCTCGCCATTCTTTCGCTCAACTTTTATCCCCAGGGATTCGTCCGCCATTAGAGAGCGATAGAGCCGCACTGTTAATATGTCTATCCTGAGAAATGCATGTTTTTTGAGGACCTTGGATGCGTCCATGCTCCACTCCAGTCTTCTATTCTGCAGCTAAGCTCGATAAAGCTCCTACCCAAAACTTTTTCTCATCAGCGAGACCATTATGTGACTCAGGACCAACACGAAGATTTAAGATGACCTCGAAATTGTTTGTCTATGGGGTCCACAATGAATGTAGAGAACGTGGTGGCATCCACCAAGCTGGCAGATGAATTTGATCTGTATAAGATTGAGGCCGAGCTTGAGGGTGCCGAATACAAAAAAGAGAAGTTTCCCGGCCTCGTCTATAGAGTCAAGGCCCCTAAAGCTGCTTTTCTTATATTTACTTCTGGCAAGATAGTATGCACCGGAGCCAAGAACATTGAGGATATTCGCAGGGTCATCATCACCCTGGCCGAGACGCTCAAGTCCATAGGCATCGAGAACATCTATTCAGAGCCCGAGATAATAGTTCAGAACATTGTGGCCACAGCAGATTTTAAGGTCGATTTGAATCTGAACGCCGTCGTCCTGGGCATGGGCATGGAGAACGTCGAATATGAGCCGGAGCAGTTTCCTGGTGTGGTCTGCAGAGTCAAGAAGCCCAAGGTCGTAGTGCTCGTATTCAGCTCCGGCAAGCTGGTGGTAACAGGAGGCAAAACTGTAAATGACTGCGAGGAAGGCGTGCAGGTCATCAGGAAGGGGCTCGAAGACATGGGACTGCTTTCATCATCCGGATCGGAGCAACAGATAGCAGGGGCATAGCCATATTCTAAAAGCTTGTTGCATAAATGGCTCCATTTCATGCAGGAGCACCTGACAGCCTGTGAAGACACCAAATTCTCCTACAAGGATTCCCAGCATCATCAGGGCCAGCCAGCATCCGTCAGCCGCCGTCTGGCGATCATTGGAGTCTAAAAATTTGGGCCCGGCTTCTGAAACACCAGGCCCTGAGATTCACTGGCGTGACCCGATCCAGCCTCCGGACCAGCCGCCCTCCGATCCGTACCTCCAGCTG
>NZ_DAIK01000034.1:0-12376 GCF_002496085.1 Methanosaeta sp. UBA458
AGCGGGGTGCGCTGTTTGACTATAAAAACAGGTCATTTCAGGATAAGGACTATAATTAGCATAAAACTTATAATTTGGTATGCAAACATTTTGCAGGAATAAAGATTAAATAGACGAAATTCGGATTGTTTATTTTATATTGCTAGGACTGAACTTTGCAGATTCTAGCCCTATCCACAAAAACCTGCATGTCTTCAGCCCCCGGTTTGAACAGATGTGATACTCGAATATGACTAAGAATTGAATGAGAGGTTTAAATCGTGATAAATCGAGCCGTTATCTGGACTCTGATAGCCTTCATCTCCTTCGCAGGCATAGCCTTAGGTGGATATGATCTATCCGGAAGCGAAAAAGCAGAGAGCCTTAGCACTTCCAGCTCCGCCTTGCAGGGAATTGAGGCTGGCGCCGGCGCTCTTGCCGGTGCAGAGATACCACAAATGACTGCCACCGCAGCAGGAACTGAGCAAGCCTTCTCTACCACACAGACACCGACAAACACTGAGCTGTTGACGCTCCTGCCCTTTGATGCCGAAGCCAGCCAATCCACGCACGTCTTCTTCAAAGGGAGCTATTTGGGATGGAACGGATTTGAAGTTCAATATCCCCGCGCCTCTCCCGGCCTATGGATTGAAAGATCGGTGAGCTGGTCTTGGTACGCCACTATGCCTCTGGGCAGCTGGGCACGGGAGCTTCTCTATGTGCCGACAGCTTCTCCGATCTCCATATTTGAGATTTATCCCAGCGGATATGTAATGAAGCACGACCTGGGATCAGTCCCGCCGGGATACTACTATATCTGGTATTATGCGGACACTCCGGGCAGGCATCTAAGCTTATTCGCATTAAGCAACAGTGTTAGCAATGCTGTGACCATCGACGTGTATGGCATTTACCATCAGAAGGTAACCCCCACCGACCCTAAGAAGGAATGCGAGAAGAACTCCTACTGCCATTGGGTGAATGGCCAGTGCCTTTGCACTATGCCAGATCCTGTTGATCCGGAAAAGGAGAAGTGCGAGCAGAAATCCTACTGTGATTGGGTGAACGGCCAGTGTCTCTGCACTATGCCAGATCCTGTTGATCCGGAAAAGGAGAAGTGTGAGCAGAAATCCTACTGTGATTGGGTGAACGGCCAGTGCCTTTGCACTATGCCGGATCCCGTTGATCCGGAAAAGGAGAAGTGCGAGCAGAAACCCTACTGCGATTGGGTGAACGGCCAGTGTCTCTGCCGCGGCTTAAACCCCATACCTGAACCCTCTCCCGAACCCGATGAGGCTACGATCTGTCAGCAGAACCCCTATTGCAATTGGGTAAATGGTCAGTGCTTTTGCACAGGATTAAGAGACTCTAGCAGCGGTGGTTTATTAGGGAATTCTGCGGAGGCTCAGACTCAGATTTAGACAATCCTTATATCTTTTTTTTGCCACTGCATATTATTCCATGTAAAGGAGGCATTGACAGAAACTATAAATCTTCCGGCGTACTTCATTAGTCTTGGCCGCCCAGGATGTATTCCCGGGTTTTTGATTTCGGTAGGACCCAGTCCCGATCGCGGGCTTAAATAGGAGGCATGTGGGGAATGCTGAGAGAACTGGATGATAAGAGAGGCGAACTCGGACAGAAGTCCCTTGGCCTCAAGGATGGACCGAGGGAGCAAAACGCTGAGGCTAGCAAGTGGGCCGCCAGGCGAAATGAGCTCAACCAGGCCACTGAACAGCTGATCGATACGGCACAGGATTTCAAGAAGCTGCGGGACGAATGCAATAAGAATGTGGCACAGTCCAAAAGGAAGCGGGATGAGTGCAATGAGTTGGTCAGCCAGCTCTATCAAAAGATCGACTCAATCCGAAAACAGCACAGCAACCACCGCGCCGGTGAGCGGTCCATAACCGACCTGCGCCGGGAGATAGATTATCTGGAGTTCCGGCAACAGACTGAGGTCTTAAGCCCGGACAAAGAGAAGCAACTGGTCAACAAAATTGCTGCCCTGCAGGCGGAGTTCAATGGAAGAAAAGAGGAGCTTGAGAAGACAGAGGAGATGAAAAAGCTGCTGGATGAAGCGCAATCCTTGAGAGACCAGGCATCCAGCTACCACGATAAAGTGATCAACTTCGCTGAAATGGCCCAGGAATGCCACGATCAGATGATCAGCAACTTCAAAGAGGCCGATCAGACTCGGGCCGAAGCCGATGCCGCTCAAAGGGAGTTCTTGAAGGCTCTGCAATGAAGAGTCCTCACAAATGTCCTATTCAAAGGATCTCTGAGCTGGAGAGCATTGTAGGCAGGCTAAGTCCTGTGCAGAAGATGCTTTTAGGGACCGATGGGTCCGTGACCAGCCTTCTGGAGATTCTCACCGGAAGTCCCATCGAGATCGAAACGTTAGCACAAGAGATCATCCCTGCAGACCAAGCGGTGGCAAAAGAGCTGAACCTGAATCCCGGAGAAGATGTCAACTATCGGGTGGTGAAGCTGAAGAAGGCAGGGACAGGCGAAACTCTCATTTATGCTGTATCTCACACGCCTCTAAAAAGGCTGGAGGATAGCTTTCGGGACGACCTAACCCGAGCAGATATTCCAATTGGAGTCATCCTGAAAAAGCACAAAATCGAGTCCAGACGAGAAATTAACAGTGCAGGATTCCTGCAGGCCGACAGGAAGCTGGGCCAGATCTTCAACATCTTTCCAAAGGAGCTAGTGCTCCAGCGCAATTATAAAATCATCCGGCAAGGAGAACCGCTGATAGCTATTGAGGAGACGTTCCCCTACAACAGTTTTCAGGATGCCAATAGAGTGGTGATAGAGACTCCAGCCAGGATCCATTTGACTCTGACCGATCTGACTGGCACATCCGGCCGCGTGGATGGTGGAGCAGGAATCACACTGGACGAGCCAGGGATCCTGCTTGAAGCGGAGAGAAGCAATGAACTCCTGGTCACGGGAGAAAATGCCGACCGGGCTAAGGCTGCCGCCCAGGCAGTAATGGAACGCTTTGGCCTGGGAGGAGCGCGGCTGACCTTGAGAGAGAATTATAAAATGCATGTGGGCCTGGGCAGGGGAACGCAGCTTGGCATTGCAGCAGGAAAAGCGATCTGCGAGCTTTATCATAAGGAGGTTGGCGTGCGGGAGATCGCCAGGACCATCAACCGCGGCGGAACAAGCGGGATCGGGACAGCGGCCTTCGATATGGGCGGCTTTATAATCGATGGAGGGCACACCTTTGGACCGGGCAGAGAGAAGACGGATTTCAGGCCTTCGTCTGTCTCATCAGGCATTCGCCCGGCGAGAGCGACAGCTCGCCACGATTTTCCCCAGGACTGGAATATACTGCTCGCAATACCCGAGGTTCCCAGGGGCGCTCATGGCCAGCAGGAGGCGGATATCTTCAAAAAGTACTGCCCATTGCCTCCAGCCGAAGTTCATGAGCTCTGCTACCAGATCCTTGTGAGGATACTGCCTTCTGTGGTGGAAGAGGATCTGGATGAGTTTGGAGCGGCGATAAACCGGATTCAAGAGATCGGATTCAAGAGGATCGAGATAATGCTCCAGCATCCCCTGGTGCGCAGCCTGATGGAAGAGATGAGAGCAGCGGGATCTGCTTGCGCCGGCCTCAGCTCCTTTGGGCCGACGGTTTATGCCATCACCGATACCCAGACAAGAGACATCGAGTCCGCAGCTCATGATGTAATGAGATCTGTGGGAGGAGAGGTCATGATCACAAGAGCCCGAAATGAAGGGGCTCGGATCAGGGCGCTCCAATGATTCTATTCACGACTGATCTCCGCCTGAGCCCATCCGGCTCAGATGGTTCCGTCTATGATATCTATCTGCCATTCTTGGGCCCTCTAAAAAAATCTGACTAAACAAAAAAAATAAATCCTTCTGCGTGCTAATAACGAACAATGGATTCAGATCAGGCCGCAATTTTTATTATCATATCCATTGCTTTTGCCTTTTTCATCTGGGGGCGATGGCGCTACGACCTGGTTGCCATGATGGCACTGCTCACATCGGTCATTGCAGGCGTCGTGCCCTGGAGCCAGGCGTTTTCCGGTTTTGCTCATCCTGCCGTTATTACCGTAGCGGCTGTGCTTATAATCAGCCGTTGTTTTCTGGAATCCGACTTAATTGAATTCATCTTCCGGCATATCTCGAAGTCGAACCGCTCAGTCAATAGTCAGGCTCTCTCCCTGACCGGTCTGGTGGCCCTCCTCTCAGGATTCATGAACAACGTGGGTGCCCTGGCCCTTCTTATGCCTTTAAGCATCCGCATCTCTCGCTCCGGCGGCAGCTCGCCATCCCTCTACCTTATGACCCTGGCCTTCGGCTCGCTTCTGGGCGGCCTGATCACCCTCATTGGAACTCCTCCTAACATCATCATCTCCACTTTCAGGGCAGATAATCTTGGACAGCCATTCACTATGTTCGATTTTACGCCCGTCGGCCTGGGAGTAGCATTCGTCGGCCTGGTCTTCATTTCATTGATAGGATGGAGGCTAACCCCCATACGCCAGGGGCAGGCCTCCGGGGAAGAGGAATTTGAGGTTGAAAACTACTATACCGAGGTGAGAATCCCCCAGACTTCGATGACATCGGGCAAGAGCATCCATGAGCTTTTGTCTGCAGCAGGATCTGATATCCAGCTCCTGGGACTATGGAGAGAACAGCAATGCTTGCCGGATTTGAATGGTAGTGAGGCTCTCTTGCCGGATGACATTCTGATCATCAAGACCAACGTCGATGCCCTGGACAAATTGCTCAAATCCGCCAATCTTGAGCTGGTGGGCTCAAAGGAGGCAGGAGCGATTCAGTCAGAGAGGATCGGCTTGATGGAGGTAGTGGTGATGAACAGCTCCCTTCTGGCAGGAAAATCCGCAAACAGCATCTGCATGCGTCGGCACTATGGTGTCAATCTGATCGCTGTGGCCGGCCACGACTCCAAAAGCCTGAAGCGCCTGAGCCAGATCATTTTTCATCCAGGGGATGTTCTGCTCCTGCAGGGCTCAGCGGATTCCCTGCCTGGAATTGTGGAACTGTTGGGTTGCCTGCCGCTGGCAGAGCGCAGCCTAAAGCTGGGCCAGGCAAAAAATATGATTCTGCCTTTGGTCATCTTTGCTCTTGCCATCATCGGCTCAGCTTTGGGCCTGCTTCCCGTGGAGGTTGCTTTTGTCGGCGCGGCAACGGTCATGGTCCTGATTGGAATCCTGACTTTGCAGGAGGCTTATGAGAGCATAGACTGGTCGATCATCATTCTCCTGGGAGCAATGATTCCCGTCAGCCAGGCTCTGGAGAGCAGCGGAGGAGCGGAGCTGCTTGCCGGGAACCTGCTGCAGGTCTTTGGCCAGTTTCCCGCAGCGGTCATTTTGACTGTCCTGCTGGTCTGGACAATGGTCCTCACAAATGTGGTGAACAATGCAGCGGCAGCCGTCCTCATGGCTCCAATCGCCTATGACACGGCCCTGGTCATCGGTGCGTCTCCCGATCCTTTTTTGATGACGATAGCCATTGGCGCTTCATGCGCTTTCCTGACCCCGATAGGCCACCAGTCCAACACTCTAGTGATGGGGCCAGGGGGCTATAAGTTCGGCGACTACTGGCATATGGGCCTGCCGCTATCTATTATCGTCACCGCGGTGGCAATTCCCTTGATATTATGGTTCTGGCCGTTGTTCTAATAAGAACGGTATCCAGTATCCGGCGCAGTCTAAGAACAGGTCGACAGGAACTTCTGGCTCAAGACAGAGATTTATTAGCTAGAAAATATCTGACCTGTATTCGGAGTATCCTGAAGCAATTAAAAATTTATTTAGTATTTGATTATGCGATCGAAAATATCTTATATTCAAACGGTTTGAATAATGTGTCTCCGGATAGGTGCCTGTTTATGAACTGCAGAATTGCCAGCAACGAGGTATTAAGCTTGATATCCGATATCCAGGATAGGCTTAATGACCTTAAAAAATGGGATTTTAGCGATAAAAGCAATTCAGAAGAGATTCTGTACGATCCCTTGAGACAGGCAAAGGCGGTCTTTGATTCACTGCTTGCCAATGATTCAGCAAATGCCCAGAATAATGAATCCCCCCTGGGATTGCAGCCCCATCTAAAAGATGAAAAGCCCAAATCCTTTCAATCTGCAGAACAGGACCCTGAAGAGAATACCATGGCTCCTGCCAGCGACAATCGTCCCTTGCCATTTATGCTCGTGCACATCAGCTCGGATCAGCGCTACCTTTTCGTCAACCAATCCTACGCCAACTGGTTGGGCCTTGATAGCTCAGAGATGGTGGGCCGGCATATCTCCGATATCCTGCCCGAGGAGATATACCGGACATATCTTCCTCTCATCCAGCGGGTCCTCTCAGGTGAGGAGGTGATCTCCTGCATAACCTTCCCCTCAGGAGATCGTCTGAAGTATCAGGACATAACCCTGATACCCCAGCTTGACGAATCCGGCTCTACCATAGCATATTTTGCCGTTATCAAGGATATAACCGATCATAAGCTTAACGACGATGAGCTTCGCAGATCGAAGATGGAGCTGGAGGAAAGAGTCGCCTGGAGGACGAAGGAGCTCGAGCTAGCAAACTCAGCTCTCGAGAGATCAAGAGACTATCTGGATATGATAATCAACTCTATCAGCGATCCGATATTTGTCATAAACAGAGAACATCGTCTGGTGCTCGTCAATGCCGCTTTTTGCAGGCTCATGAGCCTCCCTAAAGAGGATCTCTTAGGCGAGGAGGTGCACGATTTCTGCTTCTCCAGGGAGATGGCAGACGACCACTGGCAGAGAAACGAAGAGGTCTTTAACAGCCGCAGGGAGACTGTAGTTGAGGAAATCCATTCCTATTCTCCAGGTGCTCCAGCCACTGTTCTCATCAAGAGGATACCCATCATTGATTCCGATGGAAAATGGCTTATTGTGGGCATAATAAGAGATATCACCGATATAAAGAAGGCCCAAGAGAGGATACGCTTCCAAGCCGATCTTTTAGAGCAGGTCCATAACACTGTGATCGCAACAGACCTGGAAGGGAATATAATCTACTGGAATAAGTCTGCAGAGACCCTCCTGGGCTGGAAGTCGGAGGAGGCTATGGGCAAGAATATCGCTGAGACCGTAGTGCCGGAATGGGGACTTGACAAGATGAACAGGGTGATCTCAGACCTTATCAAAGACAGAGGCAACTGGGATGGAGAGTTCTACTTCAAGAAGAAGGATGGCAGCACTGTGCCCTTCCATCAGTGCTTTAGCAGCATAAGAGATGGCCGGGGAGAGCTCATCGGTCTGGTGGGGGTGGCTGTGGATTTGACCGAAAGAAAGCATATAGAGGAGGCACTGAAAAAAGCAAAGAGGGAGGCAGAAGAGGCAGCCAGAGTCAAATCGGATTTCTTAGCCAACATGTCCCATGAGATCAGAACCCCCATGAACGCCATAATAGGAATGACCAGCCTCCTTTTGGAGGAGCCGCTGACGCCAGAACAAAGAGACTGCATCGAGGTAATTGAGACCAACGGCGACGCCCTCTTAACAGTGATCAATGATATCCTCGACTTCTCCAAGATGGAAAACAATAAGACCGTTCTGGAGGAGTGTCAGTTCGCTATTGCTCAGTGTGTTGAAGATTCCCTGGATCTGGTGGGGATCAATGCCGCTAATAAAGGCCTAAACCTGGCTTATTCAATCGACAAAAGCGTTCCTGAAATGATCGTAGGCGACCCTTCCAAGCTCAAACAGGTGCTGGGAAACCTGCTCTCCAATGCAGTCAAGTTCACGGATAAGGGCGAGGTCGTGGTCACAGTCTCAGCTCAGGAGGTCGATGGCGATAATGTGATTCAATTCGAGGTTCGGGACACGGGGATAGGCATTCCACAGAATCGCATGAAGCTTCTATTCCTTCCTTTCAGCCAGATGGAGCCGTCGACCTCCAGGCTGTATGGAGGGACGGGCCTGGGACTGGCGATATCCAAGAGGCTGGTGGAGATGATGAAGGGAAGAATCTGGGCGGAGTCCAGTGAGGGTACAGGCTCCAGTTTCCATTTCACCATCAGAGCGCCTGCAGTGAAACTAAAGTTCGATTCGCCGGCAGCAACATCCCAGATGATAGGCAGAAGGGTTGTGATAATCGTGGATAACGAGACCACCCGGCGTATCCTGTGCAAACAGATCTGTGATTGGGGCATGATTCCGCTTACTACCTCATCTGCTTGGGAGGCAATCCAGTGCATTCAGCGGGGCGGTGTTGATATCGCTATACTGGACACGGATCTTTTGGACAATAGCGGCCGGGAACTGGCCGAGGAGATCCAAAGATGCATGAGGACCATGCCTCTGCTCCTGCTTACCACCCTGGGAAAGCAGGTGCCTGACGGTTATTCTCATCTGACCAAACCACTCAAACCAACTCAGCTGCATAGAGCATTGTCTGACATCCTTCCCAACAGCTCTGAAAAAGAGATAAGAAAAGAACCTGTCAAAAAAGAAAAACCTCAGATCAGCCCTCTGAGAATACTCCTGGCCGAGGATGATATGCCAAGCCAGTGGGTGGCCCAGAAGATGCTGAAAAGACTGGGATATAGGGCGGATACAGCATGTAACGGATCAGAGGTCCTTTTGGCTTTGGAGCAGCACGATTTCGATGTAGTACTTATGGACTGGAGGATGCCGGAGATGGACGGTCTGGAGGCTACGCGCATCATCCGCCAGCGCTGGCCTAAGAGCCAACTGAAGATCATAGCTCTCACCGCCTATGCCCTGCCTGGTGACATGGAAAAATGCCTTGAAGCAGGAATGGACGGATATATCAGCAAACCACTTCGAAAAGAGGATCTGGCTCGGGAGCTGGAGAAATATCAGAGAGATTCGACGTCGGTGTGATGATAATGATTAATAGCAATCAGCTCATAAGTCAATTTTAAATGAATTGCTTTCCCAGGCCGAATATAGTTATAAGCAGATGCATAGAGTTTGATCACTGCCGCTATGACGGGAGCATGATAACGAGCGATTTTGTAGCAGCTCTCAAGCCTCATGCCCACTTCATCCCGGTATGCGCGGAAATGGAGATAGGCCTTGGAGTTCCCAGAAGCTCTATTCGGATTGTGTCTGTTAAGGGAGAGCTCAGGCTCATCCAACCGGCCACCGGTCTGGATGTGACCGATAGGATGGTATCGTTCTCCAGGAGCTTCCTTTGTTCGCTATCTGGAATTGATGGATTCATTCTGAAGTTCCGCTCGCCATCCTGCAGCATGAAGGATATCAAGGTTTACTCCAGCCCGGACGGTCCAAGCACTGCAACCAAAGCAGCTGGCTTTTTCGGAGGAGCTGTGGTCAAGAGTTTTCCAGATCTGGCCATTGAGGATGAGGGAAGGCTGAGAAACAACAATCTCAGAGAGCATTTTCTGACCAGGATCTTCACCTTGGCCGCCTACAGAGAGGTGGAAAGAGAGGTCAATATGGCAAAGCTCATTCGCTTTCATTCCACCAACAAGCTGTTGCTGGCAGCACACAGCCAGAAGGAGGCGAAGGTCCTGGGAAATATAGTGGCCAACCGGGAGGGAAAGGATATTTCAAAGCTCCTGGGAGAGTACCATGAGCATCTGGCAATGGCATTGATGAGGCCTCCCAGGTACACTTCCAAAGCCAATGTGCTCATGCACTCCCTGGGATACTTCTCCCATGAGCTATCCTCTGCCGAGAAAGCCTTCTTTCTGCAGAGCATTGAGAAGTACAAGCAGAAGAAGCTTCCGTTCAGCGCACCGCTCTCCATCCTGCAGAGCTGGATTGCCCGCTTCGATGAGGAGTATTTGAAGGAGCAGACCTTTTTCGAGCCCTTTCCAGAGAAACTGATAGAGCTCTGCCGGGACACTCAATGCGAATGGGCGGGAGCAGATCTATTTGAAGGGAGAAAAGCGGGCAGAGCTGATTAAATTGATCCAACTGGCTCTTCGCTGTATCGAGTGGGTAGCGGGATAATTAACACTGGTGGTTTACGGAATACGGAATAAAACCGCAGAGGCGCAGAGCGCACGGAGGACGAACGAACGGAGACGACTATTCGCTCAGAAATATGCTATTTTTTCAAGTGCTGGTAATAAGGCAAATTTTCACGTCTCTGCGAACTCTGCGGTTAATATTCGTAGCTGAATATTCAAACACATGGTAGTTACGGAAAAAAACCTCAGAGTCACAGAGCGCACAGAGGATCATGAAAAAATGTCGAATTCCTGTGAATAGCGCACGAACCCACACCAAATAGCGAGGAGCCATCCAACTTTATTAGCTCTCATTGCTATTCCCTTTCATCATTCCCATCCCATCATCATCCCATCTTCCGGAGATATCGCTCTTCCGAACGATCACCCTTCAGAGACGATCACCTTTCCAGAGCCGCTGACCATCTGGCTGACATTCCTGGGATTGCCCTTATAGTAAACGCTTCCGCTGCCGCTTATCAGGGCATTCAGCTCATCCATGGCGTTTACCTGAGCCATTCCAGAGCCGCTGATGGTTACATCAGACCGGTCTGTCATAAGATCATAGCCGTGCATCGTCCCCGAGCCGCTGATCATAATATCGCTGTCTTTTGTCACGCCCTTCAAGAGGGCATCGCCCGAGCCCGATATTGTCGCCCGAAGATCCTGGCAGAGGATGTTCAGTTCCATGCTTCCCGAGCCGCTCATGCCAAGGCTGAGAGCATCAGATTCTATAGGGGACCGGCTGATGATCCTCCCAGAGCCGCTGATGCTTATGCTCTCCAGCACTGGGGTGGAGGCGAAGATCTTGATGGGCTCATGGGGATTTATGCAGTCCGCCCTTTGATATATGGTGAGCTTTCCGCCAGAAACATCGGTTTTCATATATTGAATGATATTATCCTCTGCCTCAATTCTCAAATGCTTCTCCTCCTGGACGAGATAGACATCACCGATTCCCGCCAGGTCGATGCTGCTGAAGTCGTCAACCGTCCTGTTCTCAAAAGCATAACTTCCTGATCCCTGAATGCAGCCGGGCATAATGCAGCCGCTGATAAAAACCAAAAGGACTATGCTTATTGCGCTTATGAGGATGATCTGCTCGATCAATGGTTTCATCATTGCACCTGATCCAGACGAATATGCGTCTATTCTTTATTCAGAGCACTAAATAATACATTAGAGAAGCTGCTACTGGAAGGACGATGTTATCGTTGACCTTTAAGGGGAGCGATTCAATGATGCTGGACAGGAGCACAATGGCTAGGGTCCCTACAGTCGGCAGCACCATAAATGCACCCATAGCCCCTGCGGCAAAGCCAACAGTTCCCTCAAAGGTCTTGCTCTCATTCCAGGGCAGCTTATGTCTGCCATAGCTGCTTCCCATAAATGTGGCAAGGCCGTCGCCCATAGCCAGTATGATGATAACAGCGATCGCTGCCGCTGGATGGTCCCTCAAAAGGCCCAGGGCAAAGAGGACTCCAAGGGCATTGTAAAGCGCTCCCTCACCCGGGATCTCTCCCTCCCGGCCCACGTTTTCCACCCATTCCTTCATCCCTGGTACCTTAATCCCGGATGCGATCAGATGAATGAGCAGGATCTCTGTGCATGTCAATAAGAGGACAAAGATCGATGTCGTCCGGATGCCAAAAATCCAGATCAAAAGGCATGTAGCCAGGTTGGAAGCAATATGCAGAGCTTTTCTCGCCCGCTCATCATCTCTGTTTTTTGCCTTCCTCTCCCGGAAGACTATTGCCTCGGCAACGGCATATCCCAGGCCGGCGATGGCAACAACCAGCCCCAGGTCCAGCCACCACATCTCTTTCCCTGATACCTGGTAGCTGCCGAAGATAAGTCCCACGAAATACAATACGGGAAATATCAGATTTCCCAGGAGGGGAAACAGGATCGAGAACCAGCCACTGAGTATCTCAATCCGGGTGCTTCCCCCTACACCTATGAAGACCTCCATGGCAGTGGCTATCAACATTGCAGCGATGATGCTGACGAGGAGGAGCTTGAAGCGCTCGGTCGAGGTTGGATTGGAATGGGACAAGGGCTCTCCTGATCGATAGCAACCATGTAGCTGATCGATATCGGGCAATTGACCCGGAGGTATATAAAAGAATGGTGTGCTTCATTGCCGCCTGATAAGGGATTATTAAATCAGAGTGAATCAGGATAAATCAGTATCAAAGAGCTATGCCGGTTCAATTCGATCCCCGTTTAGGTCCGACAGTATTCCCCTTCCAGCCAGAATTCCCGTTGCCGCTGCGCTCACTATCCCCCTAGACAGGCCCGCGCCGTCTCCTGCCACATATAGCCCTTTCAGAGAGCTCTGGAAGCTGCCATCCACCTCGATCTTCCGGGCATAGAACTTGATCTCGGGAGCATATACTAG
>NZ_DAIK01000036.1:0-17987 GCF_002496085.1 Methanosaeta sp. UBA458
TTTAGGCCGGAGTAGTTTACTGCAAATAGTTCTCGATGCTAATCAGCTTCTCAGCATCGCTTTTGCTGATGCTCGCATCCGCCACCACCCTCTCCCGAACCTCGATCGATGCCTTTGCCCGTAAGGCCAGGGCCAGGCAGTCGCTGGGCCGGGCATCTATCTCATTTTTTTTAGAGTCGCTCTTGATGGTCAGCCGTGCATAGTAGATTCCCCCGTCCAGGTCGTCGATCAGCGCATTGGTGATGCTGGCGGACAGGCTCTCCAGGGTGGAGATGAACAGATCGTGAGTCATAGGCCTGGGGGCCAGCTCTCCAGACAGGGCATGATGGATGGAGATGGCCTCGGACAGCCCCACGAATATGGGCACTATCCGTCCCTTCTCATCCTCCAGCAAAACCACTGGCGCGGGATTGCTCTCATCCGATTCCGCTATGTAAACCCCTTTGACCCTGACCGGGACTGGCGTTTCCATGAGATCCTCATGATCGTTCATCTTATAAAACTCCGACGATCAATATCCATCACGCCCTGTCTATGCCTATGTGCATGCATACGCCCTCGACATCCCAGTCCTTAATCAAAGAGCCCCGTATCTGCAGTCCCAGACCCATCTCCAGTTCTGCCGCCCTAACCTCTCCCGCGATGTGCTCTTTCCCTGAAACAACCAGATCGAGTATGGTCTTGCTCTCGATATCCACCACCGCTCGGATCTGATCCTCTACTCTCAGATCCAGCTCCTTTCTCATATCCTGAATGCGCCGGATGATCTCCCGGGCATAGGCCTCTGCCTCAAGCTCCGGGGTGAGGGCAATGTCCACATATACAAATCCCCGGGAGAACTCCGCGGCCGGCAGGTTCTTCGGAGGAAGCTCCCGGAATTGCACCATCTCTGAGGTGATCGCAAACTCCCGGCCCTGATGCCTTAAGGTCGCCTGGCCGCTGCCGTCCAGATCGGCTTTAACCCCAAAGGGCTCAGCGGCTGCTATGGCCTCTACCACCAGCTTGGCCTCTCCCTTGTACACTGGCCCGATCTTCTTATGAACGGGAGCCATCTCCAGATCCATCCTGGGCTTCTCTC
Source organism: Methanosaeta sp. UBA458 (assembly GCF_002496085.1). Lineage (NCBI taxonomy): Archaea > Methanobacteriati > Methanobacteriota > Methanomicrobia > Methanotrichales > Methanotrichaceae > Methanothrix > Methanosaeta sp. UBA458. The sequence goes on from NZ_DAIK01000036.1 coordinate 1,079, forward strand.
CTGGAGAGAGCACAGTAATCTTTTTGGAGTTGGTCTGCCCCCGGAGGACATCCTCCAGGCCCCCCAGGTCCAAAGCCTCTTTGGAGGGGGCGATTACAATCTCAGAAACCGGCCAGCGTAGCTTTCTCCCGCCCTTCTGCCGGGCATTGGAGGCGGCCATAGACACCTCCCTCACCAGATCCATGCTCTCCTCCAGGCGTACGTCTATCAGTCCCTTATCGCCCTCCAGCCAGTCGCACATATGAACTGAAGGCCTGGCATTCTCGTCCAGACCCCGCACAAGGTTCTGGTAGATGGACTCGGCGATGAAGGGGGTGAACGGAGCCATAAGCCTAGCCAGCTTCGTCAGCACCTCATAGATGGTAGCATATGCAGCAAGCTTATCCGGATCATCCTGCTCAATCCAGGTGCGGGGCCGGACCAGCTGGATGTACCAGCGACTCAGGTCCTCTAAGATGAAGTCGGATATGGAGCGGACGATGCGGTGAAGCTGATAGCCCTCCATCTCCGCGGTGATCTCTTCCGCCAGGCTGTTTACCCGGGAGAGGATCCAGCGATCCTCGGGACGCAGGCTGCTCTTGTAAAGGTCCAGATCCGCCCGTTTCAAGTCGAAATCGTCCAGAACCATATAAGGCAGGGCAAAGCGATAGGCATTCCAGAAGATATTGATCATCCGGCTGGTGTTCTCCACCGCCTCCCAGGAGAAGTGCAGATCCTCCCAGGGGGCATTGGCTCCCAGGACATAGAAACGCAGAATATCGGCACCGAACCGCTCCACCACCTCCTCCGGCTGGACGATGTTCCCAATGCTCTTAGACATCTTCCGACCCTGGTCATCTAAGGTGAAGCCATGCATGAGAACGCTCTTGTAGGGCGCCCTGCCAAATGATACCATTGAAGCCCCCAGCTGGGAGTAAAACCAGCCGCGTGTCTGGTCGTGCCCCTCGGTGATGAAATCCGCCGGCCACCATTCGCCAAACTCCTCCTCGTGGCTGGGGAAACGGAGGGTGGCCCAGGAGGCCACTGCGCTGTCAAACCATACATCGAAGACATCTGGTGAGCGCAACATCTTCCCCCCGCAGGGACAGTCCAAGACAATAGCATCCACATCCGGCCGGTGCAGATCAGCTATCTTTTTGCCTGACCTCTCCTCCAGCTCCGAGGCGGTTCCTATAACTTCCATATGGCCGCAGTCAGGACAGGTCCAGATGGGCAGGGGAATGCCCCAGTACCTCTGCCTGGAGATGCACCAGTCTCTGGCATTGCTTATCCAGTCGGCAAACCTCGCCGAGCCCGCCCACTCCGGATACCATTTCACCCGGGAGATCTCATCGAGCATCTTATCTCGAAGATCGGATATCCGGAGGAACCACTGGCTGGTGGCGATGAATATTATGGGGGTCTTGCAGCGCCAGCAGTGGCCATAGCGGTGGGCGAGCCTCCCCTGAGCCAGCAGCTTATCCCTCTCTTCGAGATCTGCGATGACGTTGCTGTCCGCCTCCTTGACATACTGGCCCAGGTACTTCTCTCCCGCCTCGGCAGTGTACCGTCCGTCCCCGCCTACCGGGCAGAATATCTCCAGATGGTGGTCCAGCCCGAGCTCATAATCCTCAAGGCCGTGCCCGGGAGCGATGTGAACGCATCCTGTGTTCTCAGCGGTGACGAAGTCTGCGGCATAAACGCCATGCTCTATCTCCTTCTGTCTGGGCACCAGATCGAGCAGAGGATGCTCGTACTTCAGTTTCTGCATATCCTTGGCTGAAAGGCCCTGCAAAAGCTCGTAGTCCTGGTAGCGGCCCGTCCTGAGGACTGAATCGACCAATTCTGAGGCCATGATCAGGATCTCGGATTTGCCATCCTTCCAGGCCCTGACCCGAGAGTACTGGAAGGAGGGATTGACTGCCACCGCCACATTGGCGGGAATGGTCCAGGGGGTGGTGGTCCAGATCACTATGTAGGTGTTCTCCTCCCCGATCACCGGGAACTTGACATAGATCGAGTAATCGGTCTCATCCCAGTATTCCACCTCGGAGTCGGCGATGGCCGTCTGGCAGCGGGGGCACCAGTTGACCACCCTTGAGCCCCTTTCAAGAAGGTTATGCTCGTGCGCCTTCTTCAGCGTCCACCAGGCAGCCTCCAGATACTCGTTCTTCAGCGTCATGTAGGGGTCGTCCCAGTCCATCCAGGCCCCTAGAATCTTGAACTGGGCTGTCATGTCATCTTTCTGGCGGAGGGCGAACTCTTTGCATCTCTGGATGAACTTGTCCACCCCATAAGCCTCGATATCCTTTTTGTTGCGGAAGCCGAAGGACTCCTCTACCTTAACCTCAATGGGCAGGCCGTGCATATCCCAGCCCGCCCGGTCCTTGACCTCAAAGCCGTTCATAGACCGGTAGCGGAGCACGGCGTCCTTGATCACCTTGTTCCAGGCGGTTCCCAGATGAATGCGGCCTGTGGTATAGGGCGGCCCATCCACAAAGAAGAACTTCTTGCCGCCCAATCTCAATTCCCGAACTTTGCGGTAGCTATCCGCTCGCTCCCACAGCGATCTGACTTCATTCTCAAGATCTTGCGCATTATACTGTCCAGCCACCTCAGAGATCACTTGCAATCCTCCGAAAAACGATTTGCATGCATGTAGCACCTCTATATTTAGCCTTCGTTGTCCCATTATAGAGAGGAGATTTAGGGAGGAATATTGATATACAGATAGCCAAAACCAATAATTGAGGGGTTGTATATCAAAGAGGAGATCTGGATAGAGAAGTACCGGCCGGAGAGGCTGGACGATATTGTGGGCCAGGACGAGATTGTCCGCCGTCTGAAGTCCTATGTGAAGACGCGAAACCTGCCCCATCTTCTATTCTCCGGGCCGCCAGGGGTGGGCAAGACCGCTGCATCCATCTCCATTGTCAAAGAGATCTTCGGCGAGACCTGGAGGAACAACTTCATCGAATTGAATGCCAGCGATGAGCGGGGCATAGATATCATCCGCCACAAAGTCAAGGACTTCGCCCGGATGGCGCCCCTGGGAGAGGCGGATTTCAAGGTTATATTTCTGGATGAGGCCGATGCCCTGACCAACGATGCCCAGAGCGCTCTGCGCCGGACTATGGAGAGATACTCCGCTACCACCAGGTTCATACTCTCCTGCAACTACTCCTCCAAGATCATCGAGCCCATTCAGTCCCGCTGTGCGGTTTACCGCTTCAAGCCCCTCTCTCCTGAAGCGGTGACCAAGAGGATCAAGTTCATTGCCAGTGAGGAGGGACTGCGGGTTTCAGATGGAGGTCTGTCCGCTATAGAGTATGTCGCCGGCGGAGACATGAGAAAGGCAATCAACGCCCTGCAGGCGGCAGCTCTCTTGGGCGACGAGGTGGACGAGGAGACGATCTACCAGATCACATCCACCGCCAAACCGGAGGAGATCAAGAGCTTCATCAAGACCGCAATATCTGGAGATTTTGTGGGAGCGCGCGCAATACTGGATGATCTCCTGCTATCCAAAGGGCTCTCCGGCCAGGATGTGGTGATCCAAATCCACCGGGCTATGCTGGACTTGGATGATATCGCAGACAGGGATCGGGTAAAGCTCATCGACCGTATCGGAGAGATCGATTTTCGCATGACTGAAGGAGCAAACGAGAGAATTCAGCTCGAGGCTCTCTTAGCGTACTTCGCCCTGATGGCTTCAGAGCAGAGATGAGCAGCTGAATTATAATTCTGTAGCATATTGAACCAGTCAGGGGGCTCAGCCATTGAAAACCGGCATTCTGCTATGCATAAGAGCCGCTTTCAGCTCCTCAATTCTCACCGGTTTGGCTATGTAGTCATTCATCCCCGCATCGAGACACACCTCTCGATCCCCTTTCATGGCATGAGCGGTCATGGCGATGATGTAGGGCTGATGGCATGCGGTGCTGCGTATGCTCCTCGTGGCCTCCAGGCCGTCCATCTCCGGCATCTGCACATCCATCAGCACCACATCATAAGGCCTGCTCTCAAGTGCTGCCAGAACCTCCTGGCCATCAGCAGCGATATCAGCCGTATATCCCAGCCGCTCCAGCATTCTTATAGCGACCTTCTGATTGACCAAATTGTCCTCGGCAAGCAGTATTCGCAGGCCTTTTTGGATCTCTTGATCGGACAGATCGAGGGTCAGGTCAGGCCGATCCCCATGGAGCTTCGGATAAGGCTCGATGGAGGCCTCGGCCTGGATGGTGAAATAGAAGCTTGAGCCCTCTCCAGGAACGCTCTCCGCCCAGATTCCACCTCCCATCAGCTCAGCCAGATGCTTGCAGATGGCAAGTCCCAGTCCCGTGCCTCCATACTTGCGGGTGGTGGAGGCGTCTACCTGGCTGAAGGACTGGAACAGCCGGCTCATTCGGTCCTGGGATATGCCGATCCCTGAGTCCGTCACCCGGAACTGGATCTCATGGCCGTCCTCGACTGGAAGAGCGGATACATCCAACCGGACGAAACCCTTATCGGTGAACTTAACGGCATTTCCCAGGAGATTGACCAGTATCTGTCTGAGCCTGGTCATGTCGCCCATCAGATATCTGGGAACCTGCGGCTCGACTTCATAGCTAACGGAGAGGCCCTTGCGAGAAGCGTCCTCTGCCACCAGGTTCAATGAGGTCTCCAGGCATTCAATGAGGTCAATGCGCTCCTTCTCCAGCTCCATCATCCCTCCCTCGATCTTGGAGAAGTCCAGGATATCGCTAATAACCTTAAGCAGAGAGTCACCACTGCTGTGGATGGTCTCAATGTAGTCCCTCTGCACAGAGTCGATGTTGGTATTGAGAAGCAGGCTGGTGAAGCCTATCACCGCATTCATAGGGGTCCGGATCTCATGGCTCATATTGGCCAGGAACTCTGACTTGGCCTTCGTCGCCGATTCCGCCCTTTCTTTGGCATCGCGCAGGTCCTGCTCCACCTTCTTTCGCTCAGTGAGGTCGGTGCTCACAGAGATTATTCCTATCCGCCTTTGCCTATTATCGCATATCGTGCTGAAGATATACGAAGCAGGGAACCGGCTGCCATCCTTTCTTTTAACCAGGTACTCGCATTCCAGGTAGCCTTTGGCCAGGATCTCTTTCGTCACCATCTCCACGTTATATTTCATCTCCGGAGGAAGGATGGTATCTTTAATGGACGCGCCCAGCACCCCCTCCGCCTTCCACTGGTAGAGCGATTCAGCAAACCTGTTCCAGTATATGATCCTGCCATCGAAATCAGTAGCAATAACAGCATTTCTGACCTGGTCGAGCAATGAGGCCTGAAATGCCACCCTTTCCTCTGCCATCTTCCTCTCGGTGATATCCTGGCCCTGAGCAATGGTGGCAATGACACGCCTCCCGGCCTCATCATATATATTGGCCGAGTTCCAAAGGACGGTTCTCACCTCTCCATTCTGGTGGCATATGGGGATCTCCACTGCGTTCCAGCTTTCCCCGGAGAGGGTCCTCTCGATATAAGCGAAAGACTCCGTCCGGCTCTCATCGGGAAAGAGGATTCCCAGCGATCGACCCAAGACCTCATCCGCCCGCCAGCCTGTCAGCCTCTCGAAGGCATGGTTGAACCTGGTGATGCAGAAGTTGGGGTCCCAGACGATGATGGGGGCGTTGGCATGGCTGAGGAGATTATCCAGATAATCCCTGGTTTCCCGCAGGTCGGCTGCCACCCGCTTGAGCTCCTCGGAAGAGCGCTTTTTTTCAGTTATGTCGTTGCCGATGCACAGAACCTCTACAACCTCTCCCCGCTCGTTTTGGACTAGCCGGTGGGCCCAGGCAATCCAGACCAGCTCTCCATTGGATCTTATGTTCTCCGCTATATGAGTGGAGCATTCTTCTGGATTCTCCCTTATATGCCCGATTATCGCCTTGAGGTTGCAACCTATGCCTCCTGGTGGAAAGATGGTCTCGGTTACATTCCGTCCCAGGATATCCTCCTCATTGTAGCCGAAGAAATGCAGGCCGAACTTGTTGATGAACCTGATAGCTCCGCTGGTATCCACTCGGATGATGACGCTGCTTGAGGTCTCCACCAGCTCCCTGTACTTCTCCTCGCTCTCCCTGAGGGCGGATTCCGCTTTGAATCGGCCGATGAATCCTCCTATGGCGCTGGCCATGGTCATCAGTATGAAAGCCACACTCCAGCTCCAATCCCTCTCCAGCCTATAGTCCTCGAAACCGATGAAACCCCAGAATCGGTCGGTAGTGAATATGGGGACGATCATGAATGATCTCACCCCCATCGTCTCCAGCGGTCCCCTCGCCGACGGGGGCAGGTCGCGGGTTCTTCCCCGGATGGGCATTCCTCCGGAGAGGATCTGGAACCATTGGGGAATGGAGCTGTATGCCTCGTAGCTCAGATCTGGATGGCGAATCTTGGCCGAGCGTGCATCTCCATCATTGCCGGATATCCATTCATACCCAAGCGAGATCTGATCTCTTCCCTCCTCGTCCAGATAATGCTCAAATATGCAGGCCCTGTCCACATTGGCCGAGCAGCCCAGTATCTCCAGGGACAGATTAAGGGCAACATCCATCTCCCGAGAGATCAGGAGCTGGTTTGTAGCCAGGGCAGCTCCTGCCATGATCCTATCTCTCTCGCGCAGATCGTCATTTCGGCCTTGATGCTCTATCCAAAAAATTGCATTTTCAGAGGGAGGATTATTATCATGCACCTGCCCAGAAGAGGGATGCGCTTCTCTAAATGTGATTATGGATCTGCCTTCATAGCCCTTCCCCTGCATAGTAGCAATGGAGTACTCAATTCTCCTTCTCTGGAGATCGACATCTCCTCGATGGATCGGGCCATCAGCGCTCTTCGCGGTCTTTAGGATGCCTGAGCACAGGTCCTTCAAGACCCCGCCCTTGCCACAATTCAGCTCTTCCAGAGATCTTGCCATCCTCTCTGCAGCAGGGTTCGAATAGAGTATCTCCCCGGATGGATCGCAGATGCATATCCCATCCTCCAGTATCTCCAGGGTGGACTGAAACATCCTCTCAGGATTCATGAGATCGCCCCACCAGGACCGCCCGGACGGGAGCGGCCTCAGCATCTTTTATCTTCAGGGGAAGGCAGATCAGCCAGTATCTGCCAGGGGAAACGGCAATAAGATCGATCCCCTCCAGGATTAGAACGTCGTTTTTCAGCAGGATATTGTGAACGGGGAGGGATTCATCCTCATATCGATCCACTGAGATATAGTCGATTCCCACCAGGCTGGCTCCCAGACTGACGCATAACTCTGCTGCAGGGGGAGAGAGGGAGACGTATTCATCCTGGAATGTGGGGTTATGCATCAACCCCTGGAAGGAATTGCTGGTCTTAAAAAGGATGGCCTCACCTCTCTGGATATTGACATCCTGCAGCGCCTGGGCGGGGACGGCATCGATTTCCCGGACGGCGATCACCCAGGCAGGAGTGATGAACCTTTCCGGTGGATAGCTGTCCAGAGGGAAGCCGTCCCTCAGTATATGAGAGGGGAAGTCAATATGAGTTCCCGTATGGGAGCCCAAAGAGAGAACAGAGAGGCTATAGTTGGATCCCTTCCCAAGTCCCGCCATCCACTGCCTGGAGAAGGGACTGTCTCCGGGATAATTGGGAGCTATCTCTATCGGCGCGCTGATATCATACTGCTCTTTGCTTAGCAGCGCTTCATAGAGGCCAGGCACTGATGGCTGAGGCAATTGACATCCCAAATCTTTTTTGGCCTCTCTGTTCATAAATATTTCTGCCAATTGGCATCTTCAAAATAGGATATGCTTGCAGTGGCCATCCAAAAAAAGATGCACTGAATGGATATGTTCTCCCGGACCAATCCATTCTTGCCGGCACCGGCTGCTTTAGCCCTGCAGTTCCGGCGAGATCAATCATTATGGCTCTTCGCTGAATTATGTGGGTGAGTTAAGTCAGAGAATATGGCCTTTTGTTCCTCTGTGTCTCTATGTTTGGGTCAGAGCATAGCGTTTCACCACAGAAGGCACAAAAGATACAGAGTTTTTGCGATTCAAGTTCACCCATTCTAAATAGCGAGGAGCCATCATTATTTCTTGTCCAGGACCCGGATGAGGTGATAGCCAAACTGAGATTTGACCGGCCCGATGATCTTTCCTTTCTCCCCTTCGAAGGCGGCCTTTTCAAACTCCGGGACCATCCTGCCCTTGCCAAACCAGCCCAAGTCTCCGCCACTCTTGCCGGAAGGGCACTGGGAATATTTGCGGGCCATCTGAGCAAAGCTCTCCTGGCCGGATGCCAGCAACTCTTTGACCTCTAATGCCTTCTTCTCCGTTTTGCACAGGATATGTGCGGCATGGACTTCTTTCGTCATAGCACGGAGTTGATGGGGAGATGGGATAAAAAGATAGGGGTCAGTAGATCTGCTGCTGCAATCTCATGCACCATTCCCCGCTCGGCCCTTCTCCAAGACCGCCAGAAATATCCATTAAAAGCCTCTGGATAAAGCAGCAAGGCTAGGTTATTGCGTTGTCAAGGCTGGTATTGCTCAGGCACGGCCAGAGCCTCTGGAACCGGGAGAGAAGGTTCACCGGCTGGACAGACATCGATCTCTCTTTCCAGGGAATCGAGGAGGCCCGCGATGCCGGGCGGATCATGAAGGGAGCGGGCATAACGATTGATGTTGCCTATACATCCCTTTTGAAGCGGGCCGTCAGGACCATGTGGATAGTCCTGGGTGAGATGGACCTGACGCGGATTCCCGTCATCAAGAGCTGGAGGCTAAACGAACGCGCCTATGGGGATTTTGAGGGTCGGAGCCTGGATGAGGCGGAAGAACTGTATGGCGCTGAGCAGGTGCGAAGATGGCGCAAAGGATTTCTCCATCGTTTCCCTGCCCCTTCATCAGAATCCCTGAAGGATGTACAAGAGCGTCTTCTGCCCCTCTGGCAGGGCCAGATCGCAGCCGATCTGAAAAAAGGGAGAGGCGTTCTTGTGGTCTCCCATGGCAACACCATCCGTGCCCTTGTTAAGCATATTGAGGAGATCTCCGACCAGAATATCGAAGAGCTGGAGGTTCATACCGCTTCCCCCATCCTCTATGAGCTTGACGGCCGGCTGAAGCTCATGAAGCGCATCGATCTATAGCATATCGGAAATGGCATGAATTCGAGAGGGTTGCAGATGGCATACGATGTTATTCACATATCCATGGAGATGAAGGAGGAGCTGGTTGATCGATACACCAGCCAGGTGCTCTATGAGATAAAATCGGAGATATATGGATGCTGCATCAAGCTTTTGACCGGCATCCCATCGATCAAGGACGCCTGGGAGGAGAGCTTCTATTCGGCATCGCAGAGCATTCGCTCCCACGGCCGGCTTTATGTGATCAGGGATCAGGATGTGGGAGAGAATCAGGTCCTGTACAACCCCCAATCCAGAACGGCATTTCTGATCAACATGGACTATTACGGCTGGGTCAAGTCCCTGGCCCTGAGCGTGGCGGGAGATATCCTGGAGGATTATCACAACATCTATTCTGTTCATGGAGCCTGCCTGGATATGAGGGGTCAGGGGATATGCATATTAGGTGGATCGGGTGCGGGCAAGACCACCCATACCTACGGCCTGCTGCGCAACCCGCGGATGCGAGTGGTCTCTGACGACTGGTTCTTCGGAAGGATATTCGGTGATGATGTCTTAGCATATGGCTCAGAGAAGAACTTCTATATCCGGGCTGATCTGGCTGAGATCTGGAAGGAGTTTGCCGGTCTGGTTGATAAGGCGTCCTTTGATTCCAAGGGGCGAGCAGTGGTGGACCTCCGCCAGGCCATAGGAAAGGGGCGCATAATGCCCCTGACAACCATTGAGAAGGTGATCTTACTCAAGCGAGACCCTGAACAGGAGGAGATCGTACTCCCCTTGGAGGGGGATCAGGCTCTGGCTATTCTGGAGGAGAATGGCTACTATAATCCTCATCTTCTAGTGCATAACGAATTCAAGGCCAATCGGCGCAGCCGCTTTTTCCGGACGCTCTTTCTCCACTCAAGGGTGATTGAGGTGAACACCACCGGCACCCCCGAGGAGACTCAGAGAAGGATATTGGAGATCTTAGAGGAGAAATGAGATTGATCCAGGATTCTGTTCGAGACTGGTTTTAATGCTTTGCTCCTCTATATCGGGACGGAATGAGGCATTTCTCTCCCTCTCCTATGAGGTCTTTCCTTCCTATCCTCTCCAGCCCCTCCCGGACAAGATCGTAATTCCCTGGATCTCTGTACTGCAGCATAGCTCTTTGGATCCTCTTCTCCTCCCCCCGGGGAATGTGAACCGGCTGGAGGGTGAAGGGATCCAGGCCGGTGTAATACATGGCAGTAGAGATGGTCATGGGTGTGGGGGTGAAGTCCTGCACCTGCTCGGTGTACATGCTGTTATCGCGCAAATACTCCGCCAGCTCGACCATATCGGCAATGGTGCAGCCAGGATGGCCTGACATGAGATAGGGGAGAATATACTGCTCCCTTCCCGCCGCCTGCGAAGCCGCGCGAAACCTCTCCCTGAAGTCGTCCAGAACCTGGCGGGGAGGCTTATGCATGCACTCCGTAACCGTTCTGGAGATATGCTCCGGGGCGATCTTCAGGTGGCCGGAGACATGGTGCCGGCAGAGGTCCTCCAGATAGCCCGACCGGTCCGCCATCACCAAATCATGCCTAATCCCCGAGCCGACAAAGACCCTCCTCACCCCGGGAATGGCCCGAAGCCGGCGCAACAGCTCCACCTGGAGGGAGTGGTCTTTCTCTAGGGTGGGGCAGTCCGCGCTGCAGAGCCTGTCCGGACATGCCCCCTGCTTCCAGCGGGGGCAGACCAGGCCGTACATATTGGCAGTGGGACCGCCCACATCCTGAATGATCCCCTTGAATCCGGGCATAAGGACCAGCCTCTCTGCTTCCCGGACGATGGAGCTTATGCTTCTGCTCTGCACAATCCTTCCCTGGTGATGGGTGAGGGCGCAAAATGAGCAGGATCCAAAGCAACCCCGGTGGCTGGTGATGGAGAAGCGGACCGGCTCTAATGCAGGAATGGGCTCCCGATAGGAGGGATGGGCCTTTCGGCTATAGGGAAGTTCGTAGATTTGGTCGAGTTCTGCCGTACTGAGGGGAAGAGCGGGCGGATTCTGGATGACCACCGTCTTGGGATGGGGCTGGACCACCGCCCGGGCGTGATAGGGGTCCTGCTCCTTATAGTGGGCGGCAAAGGCCTGGGCATATTTGCTCTTGTTCTCCTTGACCTCTGCGAAGCCGGGGATGATAACAGCGTCCTGACGCCCAGCCTCTCGCCAGCGCCGCACCTCCTCTTTAACCGCGGTTCCGGGGACATCTCCGATCTGGGCGATCTCTTCCCCGGCATTCAGGCGCCGGGCCACCTCCAGGATGGGCTTCTCCCCCATGCCATAGACCAGAAGGTCGGCGGGGGCGTCCGCCAGGATGGACTGGCGGACAGAGTCCGACCAGTAGTCGTAATGAGCGAACCGGCGCAGGCTGGCCTCGATTCCTCCCAGGACGACAGGAACATTGGGAAAGAGGGAATGAACCCGGTTGGCATAGATGATCGCCGCCCGGTCCGGCCGGAGCAGGCGGCCGCCAGGGGAGTAGACATCCCGGCGGCGGCGCTTGAGGTTGGGGGTGAAGTTGTTGACCATGGAGTCCACGTTGCCGGAGGTTATGCCAAAGAAAAGGCGGGGCCGGCCCAGCCGGAGGAGGTCCTCATCTTTTTTCCAATCGGGCTGGGCGACAATTCCCACGGCGTAGCCCGCATCCCAGAGGACCCGGCCCAAAAGCCCTGCCCCGAAGGAGGGATGGTCCACATAGGCATCTCCGCTGACGAGGATGATATCGAACTGCTCGATGCCGAGGTTTTTTGCCTCCTGTATAGATATGGGCAGGAAAGAGGGTTGCTTTATCATGTCAGCTTATGGAAAGGCCTTGGGGCAACATATACCCTTCGAAGGCAGGTTTAGTTATCAATTTTAATTGGCTTAAGCAGTTTAATGGGATTTAATTATCATTCCATTCCTGTACGGAACACAGGGTGACGCAAGAGGTATCAGGACTGATTTCACATCTGCAAGTAAGTTATTCAAATATCCATAAAAGTTAGCTACGTAGTATGTGCATCTAACACAATCGATCAGGATGAGCCTGAGAGTTTGGAGTATTTTGCAGAGAAGATGCTTATTCCTAAATCCCGCGTAGGCCTGGAGAACCACCTCTCCAGCCGCAATCTGTGGATGGGCGTATAGGCGGACGACCGCTTCCGCTGGCAGGAAGATGGCTGGCAGATAAAGACAAGTGTATATGCCAAGCCCTCGTCTCCCGCAGCTTTGACAGCAACGCAGTGCTGCAGATCCAGATCGACATCAACGATGCCGTGCACCGCGCTCATGATGGGCTCTTCACAGTCCGGCCTGATGGGAAGGAGCAGAAATTATAATACAAAAGAGGACAATCTTTCATTCCAGATGAAGCTCAAGATCACAATCACAGGCCCTAAGGTCCACGACGTCGGATACCGGCCCTGGCTCACAGAGAAGGCTGTTGATCTGGCCCTCAGGGGCTTTGAGGTCTACAACGACGCAGAGGGCGATCTGCAGTCAGTCGTGGCCCTGGTGGATAGCGACAAAAGACGTGCCACCCAGTTCTTCGAGTTTGCCAAGGCCGAACTCCCGCCTTTAGCCAGGATTGACGATATAAGGTCAGAGCCCTACGATGAAGAGATACAACCTTTATGGCAGTCGGCCACCCCGGGGACATTTGTGCAGATAAACAAGGCTGTCCCTATACTCCAGGAGATGAGGGAAGATCTCCGGGAGGTTAAAACGAATACGAATCTCATCCCGGAGATCGCGGAGAATACCCGTCCCATTCCGGAGATCGCAGAGAAGCAAGATGTGATCATCGACGAGATCAGGGGCTTGCACCGGGAGATGACCTTCGATGCCGGCTGGAGGGCGAGGATAGAGAGCGATATCCAGGCGATAAAAGCCAAGATCGGCATCAGATAGACCCTAAGACCAATTCAGGCAAAGATCCTCAAGAAGGGAAATTCATAACGTTCTCTGGGCCTGGCAACTGTGATAGATCTTTGACAATCGATAGCCCCTCGCTTTTGAGAAACGTATTTTTCCGTAACCTGGCCTGACGGCTGCGCAGGTGCATCCGAGGGGCAGGGAATCAGCCGGAATTACTCCCAGTTCTGCATTAAGGACGATTCGGTATTGAGGAGCCAGCAAGAAGGCCATTGCGCACTTATGATCTGAAACCATTTGGGCGATAGGCACCTAAAATCCTCTAAAGGCAAGCTTTAAGCTTCAACTGTCCTGTGCGAGAATTATACCAGAGATAAGTCTTAAGACAAGAAAGACCATCGTAGTATTTAAATCCAATAGGGATACAAGAAGCTATGAGGGGAAGGCAATGAGGGAGAGTCGAGTGCATCCAGCTATGCTGGCAGTCGCTATCATCCTTTTGGCATCAATAGCCGGTGGGACAACTCATATCGTCCGCCAGGGAGAGAGCCTCCAGGGGGCCATAAACCGGGCGGATTCCGGAGACACTATAATCGTCCGGGAAGGGGTCTATCGAGAGAGCCTGAATATAACTCGGCCGATTGTCCTGGAGGGCAGGGGACGGCCTCTGCTGGACGGAAGCGCCATTGGCAACGCATTAACCATCAATGCGGATGGGGCAAAGGTATCCGGCTTTGAGATCAGAACTACTCGACGAACTGGGGTCCATGTCCTCTCTGGAGGGAATATCATAGAGAACAACAGCATCTCCGGTTGTCTGGACGGCATTCGCCTGGAAGGGGCCCATTCCAACATCATTGCCAATAACAGCATAAACAACAACACCAACGGCATAACCCTCTACAGCTCAAAAGAAAATCGGATACAAAATTGCGATATCCGGGACAACTACATAAATGAGGAGAGCGACTGCGGCATATTTCTCATCTACTCCTCAGGTAATGTCATCCAGGATAATCAGCTGAGAAATAATGGCGACACCTCCATCTCGCTTCGCTCTGCCAGCAACAATTCGATCATAAACAATACCGTCATCGAGAATGATTGGTATGGCATTTCTCTGTCTGAATCCAGCAACGGAAACCGGATTGCATACAACAATGCCAGCAACAATATCGATGCCGGCATATACCTGGACTGCTCCCGGAACAACCACCTCCTGGGAAACCGGGCCGTGGACAACAGCAAGGGAATTTATCTCTCTTATGACAGCAATGACAACATCCTTGAGGAGAATTATCTCTCCCAGAATGGGAAAGGGCTCTATCTGGCAAATCATGCCAGCAATAACACCATTTTGGGCAACACCGCCCAGGATAATGGGTATGGCATTTACCTGACCTTCTCCTCCCGCTGGGATCTGGTATATGCCAATCATCTCATCAATAACGGCTGCAATGCCTATGACCGGGGGGAGAACAATCGCTGGGACAATGGAAGCCAGGGGAACTATTACAGCGATCTGGGAGGGAAGTTCTACATCCCCGGGGGACCGGGGATTGACAATCACCCCCAGGCGGAGCCCACCGGCTGAAGATCAATTTCCCTGCTAAAAATCCTCTTCCCCACGCTTCTCTTCAACCTCTTTCTGACTTCTCGCCGAGGAGCGAAGCGATATGAAGTTATATTTGCAAAAGAGGGATGGACCATACTCTTCTGATCCATCCTGCCCTTTTACCTGGAGGGCTGTGCTCTTTGCTCTCGCTCTTGAATCCTTCAGATGAACCTGGGCCTCTCCGAGAGCCTCATGGCCATAGGCAGTCTGCGCCAGGGCTTTCCTTTTGTCTCTCCAGTGAGCCTCTCTTTGAGCTCATCCACAGTCATGCTCTTCTTTGCCGGCGACTTGGGGGTGGATTCGCTGCGAATGGTGACGGCCAGCCGACCGGACTGGAGCTCCTCGTCCCCGATCACTGCCACATATGGCACCCATTCCCTTCCAGCATCGCGGATCTTCTTGCCCACGGTCTCGTCCCTGTCGTCAATATCTGTGCGGAAGCCGAGAATCCCGGCCAGGGCAAGAGCCCTCTCCTGGTGGCGCTCAGCCACCGGTATGATTCTCACCTGGGTTGGAGACAGCCAGGTCTCGAGCATGGGCAGCTTGCCCTGAAGAGATAGTCGGGCCGCCTTCTCCAGTATGGCGTACATCACCCTCTCTATCGCTCCGGAGGGAGAGCAATGCAAGAGTATGGGCCGCCTTCTCGCACCAGACTCATCGATATAGTTGATATCGTAGCGCTCGGCATTCTCCACATCGATCTGGACGGTGGAGAGGGCGCTGGCCTTGTCCATGGTATCCACGAAGTTGAACTCGAACTTGAGGACGAAATAGAAGAACCTCTCATCCCACATCTCGATTAAGACCGGCTTTTTGATGATATCCACCAATCCAGCAATGAACTCCTGATTCTCCTTATAAAAGTCCCGAGTGAACCTGATGGCCACCTCATAGTCTTCAACCTCCAGGCCCACCTCCTTCAGGACGCTGATGCTGGCGAGATACTGCTTCCTGAACTCCTCGATGGCGGAATGCATATCCCGGCTCATGGTGTGCATATCGGGCATGGTGAAAGCCCGCAGGCGGCGGATGCCCACCAGCTCCCCCCGCTGCTCGCGCCGGAAGCTGTATCTGGTCATCTCTATCATCTTCAGGGGCAGGGACTTGTAGGATATGGACATGTCATGGCCCATCAAGAACTGGCCGAAACAGGCGGCGAAACGGAGGAAAAGCTTTCTCTTGTCCGAGTCGATCTGATACTGCCGGGCGGGAAAGCGGTCCAGATACTTTTTCAGAGTGGGATGCTCCATATCGTACATGATGGGGGTCTCCACCTCCATGGCGCCCATGTCCGCCGCCTTCTCCAGTACCAGGGTCTCCAGGAGGGACTTGACCAGCCTGCCTTTGGGGTAGTAGCGCATGTTGCCCGAGTCGGAGCCCGGCTCGTAGTCCACCAGCTCCAGCCGTCTCATCAGCTCCACATGGGGCGGGACCTTGTCCACTGCTCTCGCTTTGGAGATCTCGTAGTTGGCGAACTTCTGCAGGTTAGTGTGCCCCTCGAAATTGAACTTGTCTGCGTCCACCAGCTTACCATCCAGATCTAAGACCCTCCAGTAGGATACCGCTTTGGCCTCAGACTTAAGGGCCTCGGATACCACCTCACCCTCGCCCAGCCTTATGGATCGGGAGAGCTCGGAGAGCGGATGGCCCTTGCAGCTGATGGTGAAGGCTTTGTACCAGCCGAAGGGGGCACGCATGACCTCATAGTTCTGGGAGAGGACATCTGCCATTCCCTTGAGTATCTTGACTGCCGTGGCCGGGGTGGAGAGGCTGGAGCTCAAGTGGGCATAGGGATAGATCATAATGCGGTGGGCCTTGACCTGGCCGGCCACATCTGCTACCTGCTTTGCGCCCTCGGCGATCACAGCATCGGTATCGTCCTCGTCGAACTTCTCCACGGCGATGAAAGCGCATAGCGCCTCATCGAGGCGGCCTTTCTTGGCCGAATCTTCGACCTCTTCTGCCAGCTTCGTGGGCCTCTTGGCCTCGAACTCAATGAAATCCGAGTGAATTAGGAGCAATTGCAATATCGGTCACCTGAACTCTTGAAGGATGAGTGTGGGTGTAATTCAATGTTTCTATCTAGCTCCAGGTGCTCCAGAGGAGAAAGCCTCCTGCTGCCAAGGATCGGGCGTCTGAAGCGGTCCTCTCTCACCCTGCCAAACGCCAGGCTTCCGATGCGAAGCGTTGATCGTTCCGGGAGAGAAAGCCTTAAATATAAACAATTGCCGTATATAGTAACGGCAAAAGTCGATATATTTTCTCTCCCTCCATACTCTTGACCTGATCAGCGATGACTT
>NZ_DAIK01000164.1:0-19655 GCF_002496085.1 Methanosaeta sp. UBA458
TAAAAAGGGCGGAGTTTAGGTTTTAAGCGATCCATCGCCCCATTCGGCTCTTGCACTCCTTTTTCTCTATTTAGCTTTCAGTCCACAATCTCTATTCCATGCCTCTGGAAAAACTCAATCAATGCCTCTTCCACCACTTGGCTTTGAGCACGCATATTGCCTTTGGTTTTTGCTGTGAAAAGCTTTAAAGTCCTGGCTACCGGATCTGATAACGTCAATGTGGTTTTGGGCATCAATAGCTCATTGGGATTTTTAGTTTATATAGATATTGGTATTTATAATCTTAAATGTCATGATCGATTATTAGAGCATTAGTCCATTTGACCACGATCCAACTATGCGCGAAGTTCTGAAAGGCAAAGCCCTTAAGTGCTTGAGAGTATTGGCTAGTGAAGAGCATAGCAGAGTGAGAGCGGCAAAGCAATAGGCATCCCGAATCCCAGGCAGATCAATTGCATCCAACCGGCAAAATTATGATATCCTTAGATTCACTTCCTCATCTCCCCGGATGCTACCTTTTCCGGGACAGCCCTGAAGAATGGGGCAATATCATATATGTGGGCAAAGCCAGAGACCTCAAAAAAAGGATCTCCAATTATTTTCAGAAGCAGAACCACAGCCCAAGGACGGCGGCCCTGGTGGCAGCCATAAAAGGGGTGGACTTCATAGTCACAAATACTGAGGTCGAGGCGCTTCTCTTGGAGAACACCCTCATCAAAAAGCACCAGCCCCGCTATAATATCAAGCTCAAGGACTCCTCTCGTTATGCCTCAATTCATCTGACCGACGAAGAGTTCCCCCGGATCAGAATCTCCCGCAAAGCCCAGGGCCCGGGCTCATTTTATGGTCCCTTTGTATCCGCCAAAGAGAGGGGATTTGTCTATCAGATAGTTCGCAAAGCCTTCGGCCTGCGCACCTGCAAGCGCCTACCCAAGAGGGCGTGTCTTCGCTATCATCTCGGCCACTGCTCAGGCCCCTGCATAGGCAAGATTACGAAGAAGGACTACCAGGCAAGGGTCCAGAGAGCTAAATCCGCCCTGAGCGGCAGAACAGCTGAGCTGATCAGCTCTATGAAAGAGGAGATGACGGGCCGGGCCAATCGGCAGGATTTCGAACGGGCCATAGAGTTGAGGGATGAGATCAATGCCCTTGAGCGGCTTTCGGAGCGGCAGAGGGTAGAGCAGAACCGCAAGTACGACCAGGACGTCATCAGCTACTTGATGGATAAAGAAATCGTCTATCTCATGCTCTTCAAGGTCTATCGGGGCACACTGGCGGGAAAAGAGGAATACCAGTTTCCCTCCAGCGAGGACTTTCTGGAGGAGTTCGTTGTGCAGTACTACTCGGAAAACGAGCCTCCAGAGGAGCTGATCGCCCCGGAGCCATTCGATGATTCTCTGGAGGAATTTCTGGCTCACCTGAAGGGTAAGAAGGTTCGGGTCACCGTCCCCAAGCAGGGGGAGAAAAAGGAGCTTCTCTTGCTCGCCCAAAAGAACCTGGAGATCAGCGTCTTCGGCGATCGGGCAAAGCTAGTAGCTCTGCAAGAGGCATTGCACCTGCCCAAAAAGCCCGAGGTCATAGAGTGCTTTGATATCTCCCACCTGGCCGGCTCATTCGCCGTGGGCTCGATGGTTCAGTTCCGGAGCGGCAAGCCGGATAAAAGCAACTATCGCCGCTTTAAGATCAGGGATGTTCAGGGTGGAGACGACTTCGCCTCCATCGCCGAGGTGGTGCGCAGGCGCTACTCCCGGCTGAAGGAGGAGAACAAGGAGCTTCCGGATCTGATTGTCATCGATGGAGGCGCAGGCCAGCTCAGCTCAGCCTTAAAGGAGCTGCGGGAGATGAGGGTTAAGGTCCCCATCATATCTTTGGCCAAAAGAGAGGAGGAGATCTATGTGCCCGGGCTGGAAGGGCCACTGGATATAAAGAAGAATGAAAAAGCATCGCTCTATCTGCAGGAGATCAGAGATGAAGCCCACAGGTTTGCCATCGCTTATAACAGATTGCTTAGGAAGAAGGCATTGACAGAGTGAAGAGGGTTAGCCCGGCCCCAGGTTCCCTCTATCCCGCAGTCCGAAAAGGAGGATAGATAAAGGAGAGCCATCCGTGGCAACCTCCTTCATCGAACTGCAATCACAGCATAGATCATGAATCCCACCTCATTCGCTTATCGTTATCCAGGCGTCGAGGATTGCCTCTGCCTCGTCGCGGTAGGCATTCATCACATAATCTATTCCTGAGACCCGGGCCGCCTCCTCAGTGAGCGCCATCAGATCCTTTCGGGAGACGGTAGAGAGACGGAAGTTCCTCGATCCGGCCATAAGCTGCTGCATTCCCGTCTTGAACTTCTGGCAATAGGTGTAAAGGGCCACTGCTCCACAGGGGATATCCTTCATATCATTGCCATACTTGGCATGAAGATCCTCGTAGGAGACGAATATCTCCTCCGGCCGGCTGCCGTACTTGGAGACGCTGGCCGGCAGCTCTCCTTTCTCGAGCCATTTGCCGATGTTCTTTCCTACCATTCCCGGAATCATCAGCGCCCGGCCCATGCATATCGCTTTTACGAAGGGCGCGCCCATGGCAATGGACTTGAAGACACCATCCTCAGTGGAAAAGCCGCCGGCCATAGCGATATCTGGCACCTTCTTCCCCCGACGGGATAGCTTGGTGGCAAACTCATAGACCAGCGCCTGCAGGTAGAAGGTGGGAATGCCCCATTCGTTCATCATCGGCCAGGGGCTCATGCCCGTACCTCCAGGGGCACCATCGATGGTGAGAAGGTCGATCTTGGCCTCAGCTCCATAACGGATGGCCATGGCCAGCTCAGCCATGCTGTAGGCCCCTGTCTTCAGGGTGATGCGCTTGAATCCCAGGCCGCGAAGCCTGTCAACCTCATCGAAAAAGCCATCCCTGGAGACGAAGCCCAGGCGAGAGTGCCTCTCGAACTCCTTTATCGCTCCGGACTTGTAGGCCATCTGCACCTCCAGGTTCCCTGGATCGGGCTGAACCATATAACCCCTGGACTTCAGTTCCAGGGCTCTTTCCAGGCGGTCCACCTTGATCTCCCCGCCGATGCACTTAGCTCCCTGGCCCCACTTCAGCTCTATTGTCTCCAGGCCGTGCCGGGAAGAGACATACTCTGCCACCCCCAGGCGGGTGTCCTCTACATTCATCTGCACCAGGATCTCTCCCCAGCCCTCATGGAAGCGCCTGTAGGTCTCGATCCTCCGGTCCATCTCCGGAGACCTCTGCACCTGACCATGACCATCCAGCACCAGCTCGGGGTCCACTCCGCAGACGTTCTCCCCGCAGACGATGGTGATGCCGGATATAGCGGCACCGATGGCGAAGTGCTCCCAGTTCTTCCGGGCGATATCCGTAGACCCCAGAGCACCGGTGAATATGGGAAGCTTCATCGAAACCTTGTCAGACCAGCCATATTCGGTGGAGACATCCACATTGGGAAAGATGGACGTGTCCGGTCCCGGTTCCACCCCCTCGGGAAGGCCGAAGGCTCCCACGGCATAACCCTGGATGTTGAGGTGGGAATAGTCGAGGGGGTAGTTCTTGTCCGCTCCAGCGGTCATATCTCCGAATGGTCCTGGATACAGCACCTCTCTTCCCCTGAAAGAGGCCAGCCAGGTCTCGCAGCCACCTTTGCAGCCATCTATGCATCTGGTGCAGATTCCTGACATCGGCACCACATTTCTTGATCGGTTGAATGTTCCTGTTGCTTCATTGGCATTCGGTCTTCTTAGATTCATCCTTGATACCTCTGATTATAAATATGCAGACTGCTTGGCTTATTCATTAAAAAAAATAAAATTTATTGGCGCTCAAACAAACACTTTATCCGGCCTTTCTATTCTGGATCTCACTGGCAGCAAGCTGTTATTTGCTGCATCTTTCTCAGATAGATGCATCTCATGAAGCCTCCAGAAGGGCTCCGGGCTCCTCAGCCTCTCATCAATTCCCTCTTCCGGCAAAATCAGATCCCAGGGCTTCATGCACAGCCTGAAAATATTCGTATTCATCATTGCGCTTGCTTTTGGCGAATAACCTGCCCATGTGGTCCAGCCTCTTGCTCTCATGATCCATTCACCTGAGCAAATCTCTCTCTGGCCTTTACTTAGTTATTTTTGAGAATTGATCATAATTATTCATATCATAAATCTTATGAATATTTCGTAAAACATCATAATAAAAAATTGGTATATGTAAGATGCCCGAGAAATCAAAGGCACGGGGATAACGAGGGCGGGGATGAGCATATGCTAGCGGACTGGACTCATAAATGAAAAAAGCGAAAAAGAGCAGATACAATTATATTCCCTGAGGGATTGAGAAAAGCTCCATGCCAGGCAAAATCTCCCACAGCTATGCATTTCGCGGCTCAGAAAAACCGCTTATTGGAAAGACCATTGGGGATATGTTCGACGAGATTGCTGAGAAATATCCGGATAATGATGCACTTGTCTCCATTCACCAGGGAAAGAGATACACCTATCGCGAGCTGCAAAAGGAGCTAAACCGGACGGCAAAGGGATTCATAGCTCTGGGGCTGAAGAAGGGCGACCGCCTGGCCATATGGGCGACGAACATAGCAGAATGGATCATCACCCAGTATGCCACTGCCAAAGCGGGAATCATTATGGTGAACATCAACCCCGCCTACAGGACCCATGAGCTGGAGTATTCCCTCCGCCAGTCCGAGGCTCAGGTCCTCCTCCTCATGGACCGGTTCAAGAGCTCGGATTACGTCAAGATGTTCTATGAGGTATGCCCTGAGGCCCAAACCAGCAAACCGGGAGAGATCCACTCCGAGAAGCTGCCCTTCCTGAGAACAGCTGTCCTGATCAGGGGAGAGAAGCAATCCAGCATGTACACCTGGGAGGAAGTGCTCCGCATGGGAGAGGAGATTCCAGATGAGGTTCTGGCGGAGAGGCAGGCGAGCCTTGACTTCGACGATCCCATCAACATTCAGTATACATCGGGCACGACAGGATTTCCCAAGGGCGTGGTCCTGACCCACCATAACATACTGAACAACGGCTACTTCATCGGAGAGTGCATGAAATTCACGGAAGAAGACCGGCTATGTATACCGGTCCCATTCTATCATTGCTTTGGCATGGTTCTCTCCAATATGGCCTCTGTGACTCACGGGACCGCCATGGTCCTGCCGGCAGAGCACTTCGACCCCGTATCCACCCTTTCCGCGGTAGAAAAGGAGCGCTGTACCGCGGTGCATGGAGTTCCCACCATGTTCGTGGCTGAGCTTGAGCACCCCGATTTCAGCAAGTTCGATCTTAGCAGCCTGCGCACGGGAATCATGGCCGGATCGCCCTGTCCCATTGAGTTCATGAAAAAGGTGAGCACCCTGATGAACATGCGTGAAGTGGTGATAACCTACGGCCAGACCGAGTCCTCCCCAGGGATCACCATGTCATCCACCGATGACTCCCTGGACCTGAGGGTCTCGACTGTGGGAAAGCCCATGCCCCATACAGAGATGAAGATCGTGGATCCGAAGACGGGAAAGATCGTTCCCCGTGGGGAGACGGGCGAGATCTGTGCCCGAGGCTATATGATCATGAGGGAATACTATAACAATCCCGTGGCTACGGAGCAGTGCATAGACGAAGAAGGCTGGCTGCATACCGGAGACCTGGGGACGCTGGACGAGAACGATTACTGCAAGATAACCGGCAGGCTCAAGGACATGGTGATTCGAGGAGGAGAGAACATCTATCCCCGAGAGATCGAGGAGTTCCTCTATACTCACCCCGCCATCAGCGATGTGCAGGTGATCGGCGTTCCGGACAAGAAGTATGGCGAGGAGCTGATGGCCTGGATCAAGCTTAAGAATGGCGCATCTGCCAACCAGGAGGAGATCAAAGCCTTCTGCAAGGGCAGAATCGCGCACTTCAAGATTCCCAGGTACATCAAGTTCGTGGACGATTTCCCCATGACGGTCAGCGGAAAGATTCAGAAGTACAAGATGAGAGAGGATTCGATCAAGGAGCTGGGTCTGGAGGAGGCGGCGGAGATGAAGACGGCCTGAGCGGGGAGGAGGGCGCTCTTTTGCACCTCAATTTTTGAGCCCTCGGTGGCCCATCTCTCTTTCTTTCCTCTTCATCATTTATGCTCAAGGCTTTGAAGATTTAGGGGCGCAAATATTTCCCGCAAACAATAATATCCTGCAAATTTCACTGCAAGATCCTCACGCTACTTACTTCTGTCTGGAGTGATAAGCCAATTGTTATATCTCATAACGAGATACACTACTTCTCAATAATCGAATCAATTTCATTTATCTGCAAAAACAGAATGGCATTAGACTGGCAAATCGCCAGGAGGCAGGATGAACAGGATAGTTCGGCGAGAGGAGATGGCAGGGGGGAGGATGGTGCTCAATGAGATCGAGGCGCCAAAGATCGCCCGCACCGCCCAGCCCGGGCAGTTTGTGATGCTCAGGGCAAATGAATTAGGGGAGAGGGTGCCAATGACGATCTCGGATGCCAATCCGGAGATTGGGACCATTACCATCATATTCTCCGTTGTAGGCTGGTCCACCGCCCTTTTCAAGACCCTTCAGGTGGGAGACTCCTATCAGAATGTGGTTGGACCCCTGGGCCGGCCTACTGAGGTGGAGGCAGCGGGCACGGCAATTTGCGTTGGCGGGGGCACGGGCGTTGCCGTTCTCTATCCTATTGCCAGGAAGCTCAAAAGCAGAGGAAGCAGGGTGATTAGCATCATCGGAGCAAGAAATGAGGAGCTGATCATCCTGAGACGAGAGATGGAAACAGTCTCCGATGAGCTGCTGGTCTGCACAGATACCGGCACCATTGAACGTAATGCTCTGGTCACCGACCTATTGATGGAGGTGCTGGATAGGGAGACTCCGGATGTGGTGGTGGCTATCGGACCAGTGCCCATGATGAAGAGGGTTAGCGAGATCACCAAGCCCCTCGGGATCAAGACCATAGTTAGCCTGAACCCCATCATGATCGACGGCACGGGAATGTGCGGCAGCTGCCGGGTGGAGGTTGACGGCCAGATGAGGCTGGCCTGTGTGGAGGGCCCGGAGTTCGACGGCCACAAAGTGAACTTCGATCTGCTCATGGAAAGGCTGCAGTCCTTCCAGGAAGAGGAGGTGCAGGCCCTGGAAGCTCACGGAGTGACTGAGCTGCACAGCTGCAGGATGGAAGAGGTGATCCGGAAAAAGGAGAGGGAGCTGGAAAAGGACTGAAGAGTGACATAAATCTGCAAAAAGAGCGCTCAGCCATCCAGCCGGAACTCCCGCGGCCAAAAACCATCTCCGTTCGAGCGATCAGAGATGATTAGAGCCTCTTCTAAACGGCCCAGAATCATCTCATCCACCTCCGACGTCCTGATCCTGAAGACCTCAGCCAGGATCTCCTTTGCCGTCTCCAGCTCCATGGCCGCCTGGTCTGCCTGGCGGGAATTGCTGCCTACGGGATATTTCTGGGGGCGGGCCAGCTTTTCCATGATGGATGACAGTGCTTCCATTGAGAACAACTACTACGTATAAGATTAAGTACTTTTGCCAAAAAACAATATCTATAAACCATTTTTACATAATAGAAAGTATGAATAAGATACAAATGATGATATGATGGAATTGCTGCCGATCAGGCCTCATGCCAGATAAAAAAAAGAATGCGGCAATTATGTCACATACTCATAATGCCGGTATCCCTGGTGGTCGATCTGGGCCAGAGCGAACTCCCCTGAAGGCCGGATCAGGCTCTCCTTTCTCACTCCCTCATGCAGCAATTCATACTCTTCCAGGGATATTTCCCTTCTCTTCTCCAGCCTCCCAAAAAGGCCCCTTGACGGTACAGAAGAGAACTCCGAGCTGACCCGCGCCGAGAAGACCAGGGCCGAGCATCCGCTTCCGTAAGCCCCAAAGCAAAGCCTCTCATGCGCTCGGAGCTTCTGCAACTCCAGGAGGCTGGCCAGGCCCAGATAGATCGAACCGGTATAGATATTCCCAATGGAACGAGAGAGAGCTGCCGAATCTATAACCCTGGCATTATAAGCCTGCAGAAACTGCCTGGACCGAGCAAAGCTCCGGGCATAGCGGGCCAGGTCGAGCCGATACCTCTCGAGATCATCATAATTTCCAGCCTCGGGCTCCGGTCCGATCTCCGCCTCAACATCACTCCACCGGCTGCTGTTCTTCCAGTCTTGCCGGAATATGGCGGCAGATGCATACTCGATCATTCTGGGATAGGGGATATGGAAGAGAAGGTGGTCGATTGAGTCGGTGGTGCACTCCCCATTCTTTGGACTGATTATTCCTTTTCCAGCCGCCTTGGTAGCAAATGATGCAAATGCTCCCTGCATGGCATCGAGGTAACACTGGTTGCTATGCTTGCCATTGACCGTGGCCATTGTGCAGCCTGTCGGGCGGAAGAAGTCGTTTTCATCCCGAGTAAAGCAGCCATAGATCTGCTCTAAAGCGGCAATCCTCGGATTTTTCTTGACCAGCAATGAGACGCTTCCTGCCCCCTGAGTGTATTCTGCAGAGGAGCCCAGTGGGTATTTGGCCACATCAGAGGCTATGACCACCCCGACCCTTTCGCCCTCATCGGCAGCTACCCAGTAGCTGATGCTCTCCAGAGCCAGAGTGGTGCCGATGCAGGCCGATTTGAACTCCACCGTGGAGCAGTGCTGAAATGAGCCAGGGCCATATACCTTCTCCAGCATGCCGATGACATAGGTTCCAATCGCTTTGGCCTCGTCGACCGCAGACTCTGTGCCAACATGAATTTTTCCGATATCCTCAGGCAAAAGGTCGCAGCGGCGCATCAGTTCGAGAAGTGACATGGCGGCCATGGTGGCTGCGTCCTCATGGGCATCGGGAATGGCCATCCTCTCTATTCCAATTCCTCGGGTGAGCTTGCCCGGATCGATCTCTCGCCGGCGGGAGAACTCCCCCTCTAAAGGAAGGTAAAGCTGCGGAATATAGACGGCCAGGTCGTCAATTCCCACCGCCTGCTTGAATGGCGAATGGTCTGAAACTGAATTGCTTCTCGAAGAATTGCCAAAAATGCCGGTCAAGATAGCCTCTCTCCTTTTGGCCAGAGGTTGGAAGGATATTATTTCAGGCTTTTGCTGCTATTAATCGAGAAATATCAGGAAAATATATCAACTAAAAGAGCCAATAATTGATTAAAATTTAAGGAGTGAAGGATATGTCCGGAGATGTATACAAAGTAATAGAGCTAGTTGGGACCTCGACCACCAGCTGGGAAGATGCCGTCAAGACAGTTGTCGACAGGGCAACCAAGACCCTCAGAGACCTTCGCATCGCTGAGGTCAAGGAGCTGGATGTCAGGCTGGATAATGGGAAGATCGCCGAGTACAGGGCGAAGGTCCGCCTCTCGTTCAAGTATGAGGGAGAGAGCGATTAGATCCGGCCAGGTCTATCAATTGAACTGTAATCCGGCAAAAATTGGGCAAGAAAGAGCAAAGAAAATGGCTTGAGAGAATAGGGAAAGCTGGTAGGAGTTCACCCTCATGGGTGGCTCTGGCCCTCCCCTCTGCAGCACATGACCGATTGACTCAAGCCCTGCCGAAGACCTTTTTTAGCAGCCCACCGCTGCTCTGGCTCTTCTTGCTTCGAACTGGCTTCTCGTTCCCAGAGCTTTCCGGGGATTGAGGCCTTGATCGCTTCTCCAGAGCTCTTGCTGGCTGGACGGAGGAGGCTTTCGCCTTCTCCCTGGAGACTATCTCGGTGCTGACCCCGCCGTGCCTCGATTTTCTCGGTCGAATGTTGACAGTGATCGGCCTTTCTATCTCATTGCTCACCAGCATAGCCACACCAGCGGGCAACCTCTTGATCTCTTCCTCCAGGTCAGTGGTCATGCCCTCCAGGCCCTTGCTTAACGCCTTGAGGTCATTGGGATTGGTTACCCTCATAATGATCTGGGTGTTGCACTGAGATATGACGTTCTTGTCCACCCTGGCCGGCCTCTGGCTGATGATCATCAGTCCCAGGCCGAACTTGCGCCCTTCAGCGGCAATGGTGCGGACGATATTGGTGGATGCCGCATTTCCTGTCCCCCGCTCGGGAATATAGTTATGCGCCTCTTCCACCACCACCATTCCAGGAGAGATCAGCCTGCGCTTTCGGGCCTCGAAGATATCGGTCAGCAGACGGGCGACGATCATGGCCTGAAGCTCAGGTATGATCCCAGTCATATCGATAACTGCCGCCCTCCCAGGCCTGAGCAACTCGTCGCATGGCGTCGCCGTACCGGAGAAGAGCCCCAGCTCCAGGAGAGACTCCAGCTGGCCCACCAGATTCCACTTCACCTTGGAGTTGCTCCTCACCACCTGCTCTATGATATCCTCCAGGGTGTAGGCATCCGTCTCCGCTCTCAAGGCGCTGATGGCCTCATAGAGCAGTCCCAGCTGGCCGCTGCTGCTGCTCTCATTGGGAATCATCTTCGCCACCTCTCTTGCCGAGAGGTTCAATGAATTGAAGCGAAATGGCCTGTCCGCCCTGGGATTCATGGCCATCTCCCCTGGAGTATAGACAGTGATATCATATCCCCGGGGCTTGACCTTATATTTGCTGAAATCGCCCACGTTGTTCGGCTCTTTCATGGAGGCGTACTCCCCATGAGGATCGATCACCAGCAGTGCCACCTTCCTGTCCAGGAGCTCTTCAAGTATCACAGCTGCTGTATAGGATTTTCCCGAACCGGTCTTTGCCAGAACGCTACAGTGCTTTTGCACCAGGGTATTGGCATCCATCTCCACCCGGATATCGTAGCCTTTCAGCATGCCTATGTACATGTCGCCTTTAGATAGGCCGAGGGTTGCCTTGATCAGCTTCTCATCGGCCAAGAATACCGACTCTCCAGGGCGGGCTGGGCTGGTGGGGAGGCGCAGCTTGCCATTGCTTTCCACGCCAATCACCCTCGACTCAGCGATCATCATCTCTCTGGAGTCGTAGTTCCTGGCTGCATCATTGAGCTGGTTTACGGTATAAGCAGTGTTAGACCTTTTTATGTCCTCAATCTGGGCTAAGATCCACTCCCTGCCATCTCCTTTGGCTTTTATGTATGTGCCCCGTCCAACCTCTTTACTTATGAGAAACTTAAATGCAGTAGGTGTGGTCTCACCAACGATTGTGCCCACAGATCCCTTGACTATCGACCTCAAAGACCATCACCGCGTTCGTGCGCTTCCATGCGCAACACATTCTTCAAAAATTTTCCATTTCCCCCATTGCTATAAACCAGGATTTAATAGAGATCTGGAAGTATAAAAAGATTAGTCCGGATCATTGATGCCCATGTCTTGCATACTATAATTATAAAACGGAGATGTGGACCGATCCCTCTCCTTCCGACATGAGAGTCGTATCGGCTACAGGATGCGTATTCTTATTGCAGGGATGGCCTGATCGGCGGTCTTCTTCGCCGGTCCAAGATTGCTCTTTGCCGGCCTATATGCATACGGCGATTCCAAGAGGAGAATTGATGCCCGCAGAGCCCCTTAAGGAAGAGAAAAAAGACCGACTGGGCCAGATCATGACCCAGCTTCTATTTCATCGCTCGATAGTATTCGCCTGCTATTCACGACTTGTTTGGAGGGACTATTCCCTTCACCAGCCCGCTGATCAGGGAAAATCCTGTCCCATTGGGAGCGGTTTGAGTGGGCGTGACCACAACTGTCCAGTATCCCTCGGCCGGATTTCTCAGGAAGTAGTAGTTGTAGTTGGAGCCGGTGAGATGCAGTGCATTCTCGTCGCCATCCTGAACAGATAGAGTGGTCCCATTGGGCTGAATTAGAGTTAAAGTGAATGGGCTGCTGTTCGCAGGCCAGGAGAGACCTACCATCTCCGCCCGATCGAAGATATTCTGGCTGTCCGGAAGCTGGTAGACCTTGCTCATGCCCATCTGTCTTGAGAACCGGATGCCCGATCCGCTTGAGAGGGCGACACCATTCTCTACCTGCAGTGCATCAAGGGCAGTGACTGTATGATTCCAGGGGAGAGTAATTACCGTCCCGGCGCTTATGTTATAGGATTTTGTCTGAGGAGTGGCAGCACTAGTTGCCGCGGCTTTTGATATTGCCGCGCTCGGTACAGCAACTTTTGGTGCTGATACGATAGGTGCAACCCTGTACGGATAGTAGTTGACGGGATAATAGAAATCGAGGTAGGGATAGTGGTAGTCTGCAGGCAGATGGTGGCTATATGGGTTGCAGTAATGGCGGTATGGACCGCATATCGGCACATGAACACAACCGCGGGACTTATCGCAGTAGTCCTTGGTCCAGGGATTGCCATCATCGCATATCAGCGGCTTGAAGACCGGATTGCCATTTTCGCATTCCACTGTGCAGTAGTTGTTATCATGATTTATCTCCATATTCTGGCATCCTGCGAGCTTATTGCAGGAGTCCTCGGTGCAGGGATTGCCATCGTCGCAGTTCCTTGGGCTATGCACGCATGCCGTCCCGTTATAGGAATCGATGGTGCATTTGTCTCCGTCATCGCAGTTTATCGGAGAATGAACGCAATCCCCCTGATAGCAATAATCGAAGTTTGAGGGTATATTGTCGTTACAGGTCTTCGTATAATGCATGCACTTGCCATTGACGAAATGGTCATCGGTGCATGGATCGCCATCATCGCAGTCTGAAGCTTGGGTGTAGTTGGAAGCCACCATCAGATGCCCATCGGCTGCGCTGGAATTCTCAGAGGTTTCATTCCCATTTGAGCCAACACTACTGCAGCATTCCTGAGCGCTGTCATTGATGCAGTCGCATATTGGGGACAGGGAGATGATCTCGGTTTCATTGCCCTCATCCTTGGTGTTGACATCCATCTCTAAGCTACCACTCTCATTCCCTTCTTGGGTGAAATTCTCCTCTTGGGTGGCATTGCCATCTGCATAATTCTCCAAATTCGGCTGAATGGCAGAAAGGGTTTCATTCTGAGGCGTTAGAAAGCCGGCATCAAACCTGTCCGGCTGAGAGGGGCAACCGCAGTATGAGCGAACATCCTCACTGGCATCATCACAGTTCACCGGATCGTTAACGCAGCCCATTGCCCCACAACTATCGGTAGTGCATGGATTGGAGTCGTCGCAGCTTACAGGATCGTGCATGCAGCCCGCCAGACTCGAGTAATCGCTTGTGCAGGGATTGCCATCATCACAGTTTACTGGATCGTTAATGCAACCTGTTGCTGTGCAGTAATCGGTGGTTAGGGGATTGCCATCGTCGCAGCTCACAGGATCATGTGTGCAGCCTGCAGGGCCGCTATAATCGATGGTACAGAGATTGTAGTCCTCGCAGATTATGGGAGCAGGAGTCTGAACCTCGCCGGTCCCCTGGAACTGCACTCCCATGGTGGCAT
Organism: Methanosaeta sp. UBA458; assembly: GCF_002496085.1. Taxonomy (NCBI): domain Archaea; kingdom Methanobacteriati; phylum Methanobacteriota; class Methanomicrobia; order Methanotrichales; family Methanotrichaceae; genus Methanothrix; species Methanosaeta sp. UBA458. The sequence goes on from NZ_DAIK01000164.1 coordinate 13,412, forward strand.
TGTAGCCACTTGCATTCCTACCCATGCTGCCATTGAAAGTCTCGCCGGAATCATCATATTCCATGAATGAGTCCTCAAAGCAGCTCTGAGGAGTATGCTCGCATTTCGTTCCATTGCAGAAGTCCTTGGTACAGGGATTTCTGTCGTCACAGTCTCCGCACTGGGCCGAGACGCTACTGGGAATCAGCAGCCCACAGAGAATGAATGTTATTAGATATTGGCAAAGCTTGCCTTTAGTATATTCTTTTATCACACTTCACACCCCGAACTTCTTTTGCTCTCAATCTCATTTATATCTAATTTTCGCTCTCTCCGATGTCTATACTTTTCAAGAACCTATATAAACGATTCAATAGCAGATCTGAATCCTGATACCCAGTTTATCGGTAATCCAGGCCAGCAAGCACTACCATTAAACTAATAGAGTCTCAGATTTAGGGCTAAGCCCACCAGAGAAAGAATAAGCGGCATTTGAGATAAAAGTCATGCACTATCAATTCCAGGCAGCGAGCTTAAAGGCTGCAGGATCTTCCACATCCGCACAGCATGGCATCCCCGGCCGTAGTAGTTCCGGACAATCTCCCTTTCCCTGTACCCTGCCTTGCGGTAGAGCTCGATAGCCTCTGGCTTCTCCAGGGAGGCCTCCAGGCGAATAGCCCTGGCACCCATCATAGCGAGCCTCTTCTCCAGGGACAGCAATAGCTCTTTGCCAATTCCCCTCCTTCGGTAGCCGGTATGGACATCCAGAGTGTAGACCGCTCCTGCATTCCCGCTGTTATATCCGATTATGAATCCCAATATCTGATCCTCAGGCTCACAGGCGACTATCGCCACTGCATAACGGATCAGGTAGGCAAACATCCCCGGCGGAAAGGCTGTATCATCCGGAAAGCAGAGCGATTCGATCTGCACCATCTGTGGCAGATCCTTTGGCTCTGCTTTTCGAATCCTCATTTTTTCTCAGGAGCCTTCCCTCTAACCTGAGCTACTACATCAGCATAGGCCCCGAAGACTTCTGGGATATCGATCGTTCCAATCACATCCACTATGCCGATGGCGGCAACAGTCCGTCCCTCCACCACTATGGGTGCAACTGATACTGGAACGCCCTTAAAGGCACCGCTCTTTGGAATGGTTCGAATGGCCTTCCCGGTTCTTATGACCTCTTCCAGGATGGGGCCGGTATAGTTCCCATCCACGACCTTGCCGTTCTCCACCCGAACGCCTGGATATTTCAATCCTCTCATGGTTACAGGAAGCCGAACGATCTCATTGAGGGCTATTGCGAGATCTGCCAGATCCTCATATCTGGCCTCTTCAGATATCACCAGTTTGGACATATCGGTATTGTATGGAGGCGATATCAAATAAATGCTCTCCTTTACCTTCCCTTCCTCTTCAATAGCCTGGCTTGGAAGCCATGATACTTGGCAAAGCCCTCTGCATCCTTTTGGCTTAAAGTTTGGGAATCGAAGGAGACCATATCCTGGGAATAAAGGGCATCCGGAGACTGGCGGCCTACTGAAATGGCGCTGCCGCAGAAGAGCTTTATCTTTACCGAGCCGTTCACCCTCTTTTGGGACTGGTCAACGAAGGCATTCAGGTCGGCATAGAGGGGATCCTCCACCAGGCCCATATAAGCCAGCTCAGACCAGAATTCGTCCACCATGACCTTGAAGCGGAGCTCATTGCGAGATAATACCAGGCGCTCCAGATCCTTATGGGCCGTCAGGAGGATGGTGGCCGCAGGATGCTCATAATTCTCTCGCGCCTTCAGCCCCATAACCCGGTCCTCGATCATGTCCGTCCTGCCCACGCCGTGCTCGCCGCCGATCTGATTGAGCTTCTCGATCAGCTCCATGCCGTTCATCTGCTTTCCATCCAATGAGACGGGCACGCCCTCTTTGAATCCGATCTCAACTATCTGGGCGGACCGGTCAGAGCTAGGGGTCTTCGTCCAGCCATAGATCTCCTCCGGCGGCTCGAAGTAGGGATCCTCGAGCTTTCCCCCTTCAATCGACCGAGACCAGATGTTCTCATCGATAGACCAGGGCTTATCTTTGGTCACAGGCACATCGATGCCGTGCTCGCGCGCATAGTCTATCTCCCACTCGCGAGCCAGGTCCAGCTCTCTCATGGGAGCTATCACCCGACAATCCGTGGCCCTGAATATGGCCTCGAAGCGGAGCTGATCGTTGCCGCGGCCGGTGCATCCGTGGGCCAGGTTCTTTATCCCCAGCTTATCAGCAATCTCCGCCGATTTGCTGGCGATGAGGGGACGAGCAATGGCCGTTCCTAGAACGTATCCCTCATATGAGCCGTTGGCCTTGATCAGGGGGAAGAGGCATTTCTCCACGAACTCCTCCCTGGCATCTATAGTATAATGCTCATCTGCCAGCTGCTTTGCCCTCAGGTTCCCTCGTTCTATATCCGACCTTGGTTGGCCGACGTCCACCAGAACGGTAACTATTTTATCAAATCCGTAGCGCTCCCGGAGGAGAGGAATGCAAACCGATGTATCCAGGCCACCGGAATAGGCCAGTACAACTTCAGACACTTTGTCAACACCATTTTGGTACAGGAGGATGGATCGATTTAATCTTATCTCTTATAATTCCAGCCGGCTCTCTAAATAGCTTCATCCAGGCCCTTCCTCTGGGCGATAACTCTATAACTGCACTGAGAAAAGGGGTTCCAATGACCCAGCTTATCAAGACGCCCGCTCTTTGTGTGGACTTTGATAGGGACGCTCGGGCCCTGCAAGCCCAGGGCGCCCTGGCGCGAATGATCCAGCCGGTTTTGAATATGGTAAACCAGAGGCTAGAAGAGGAGAAGCCTGCCCAGGTCAGGCTGAAGGATCTGGTTGCCAGCACCTGGCTTCCACCCATTCCCAGCGGCCCATTCAAGAGGCTGCTGGTAAATGAGGCCAAGACCGCAATAGGAAGACCTGTACCCCAGACCGTCTCCATTGAGGTCACCAGGAGCTGCGGCGCCAAATGCGACCACTGTCTGATAAAAGAGGGCGAGGGTGAACTGAGCTCGGAAGAGATCAAGAGGGTCATCGACCAGGCCCTGGATATGGGAACATGTATCATAACCTTTACCGAGGGAGATCCTCTCCTCAGAGAGGACATCTTTGAGTTGATAAGGCATGTGGACCCGGAGAAGGCAGTGGTTAATCTGTTCACCCCAGGCCTGGAGATGACAGTGGAAAAGGCAGTCAAACTCCGAGAGGCAGGGCTCTATAATCTGATAATCGGGGTCTACAGCATCAATCCTGAGGAGCACGATCGAGTGAGGGGCGTTGCAGGCGCTCATGCCAAAGCACTGGAGGCGATTCGCATTGCTCTTGATACCGGCCTGTTGGTAACCATGTCCTGCCACATTCTCTCCGGCCAGGTGGACAGGATAATGGAGCTTTATGAGCTGGCCACAGAGCTGGGGGTCCAGGAGCTCTCCGTTTGGGAGGGCATGCCAAAAAGCCCTGAGCAGGCTCTCACCCAGATCGAGAGGGAGAAGATCATAAACATCTACCGCAAGATCAATTCCACACCAGGTGGTCCCCGTCTTTTTGCAAATACCTATTTCGAAGGCCAGATGCTGGGGTGCATGGCGGGAAGGAGATGGATGCATGTGGCAGTTGACGGCAGGGTCAGGGCCTGTCCATACATGCAGGATAGCTATGACGATATACGCGAGGTATCGCTTAAGGACGCCTGGAAGAGGTTGCGCAGCAGCGGCCAGTTCGATGGCTTTGTATCCTGCTGTCCGGCCCAGGGCATCCATGCTATCTCTCCATCAGACAAAAAATATAGATAAGACATGGAAAATTATTAGTACAGATATGTCCTAGTCTGATCTGAGGTAGTATATGGGTTTCATGAGCAGCTTCAGGGAGAACCTTGGAGGCTGGATAAGAAAGATCTTCAAGAAGAAGAGGGCCAGGATCGGATTGTATGGCCCGCCTAATGCCGGAAAGACCACTCTGGCCAATCGAATACTAAAGGATTGGAGCACAGGAGATGCTATTGGAACGGTCTCTCCGATTCCTCACGAGACCCGCAGGGCGATGAGGAGAGAAGGGCTTGTCATCAATGCCAATGGATCTAGCATCGAGCTGGATATAGTTGATACGCCGGGGATGGCGACAAAGATCGATTTTAAGGAGTTTATGGCCTTTGGGCTCTCAGAGACTGAATCCAAGAAAAGAGCCAAGGAGGCCACGGAAGGGGTTATAGAGGCCATCAAATGGTTAGACGACCTGGATGGTGTATTGTTGGTTATGGACTCGACCGAAGACCCCTACACCCAGGTCAATGTGACAGTGATAGGCAATATGGAAGCGAGAAAGTTGCCTCTTCTTATTGTGGCCAATAAGATGGACCTGCCCAATGCTTCCCCCTCCAGAATCAGCGCTGCCTTTCCCCAGCATTCCATCGTCCCAATCTCTGCTTTAGAGGGATCGAATATAGATGACCTTTATCAGGCAATCGCGACTCACTTTGGGTGATCTTGATGAGAGAAGTGCATATGGACCTAATCTCCGAGGAGAAACTGGAGAATATGACATCTATGGAGAAGATCAGGCTCATCCTGGACAAGGTCAAAACGGGAAAGATCGTGGTCCTTGAGAGCGGCCTGACTCCAGATGAGGAGGTGCGACTCATCGAGATGACCATGACTGAGATCAGGGTGGATGAGTTTTCAGGAATAGAGATAGAGAGCTACCCATCCAAGAAGGGAGGATCGTTTTTAGATCGGATCTTTGGAAAGGGCCTCAAGGGGAGGATGACAGTTATCGGCCCGGCAAATCAGATCCATACCATTGAGAAGGATGAGTTTCAGATCAGAACAAAGGTCTCTGTGGGGGATTGAATGCCTCACATCTGCACCCGATGCAATAGCGTATTCGAATCGGGTGAGGATATCCTCAAAGGCTGCCCATCCTGCGGCTGGAAGAAGTTCATGTTCGTGCGCAAGATGCCGCAGGGCGGGGACATATCTTCCGTCTCTCAGGATCGGATAATATCCAGGGCGATGGGGGTAAGGATGCCTCCCAAAAAAAGAGAGAAGCCCCTGGCCATAGATAGGGATGAGCCATCGATAAGGGAGTTTGGCGACGGGGAAAAACTGGAGGGTGAAAAGCTAGAGAGCATAAAGATAACAGCGCCAGGAACCTATGAGTTGAATCTGCCATCCCTATTCGAGAGGGAGGAGCTTATCATGGCAGTCAAGGAAGGAACTTATTTTATCGATCTTACATCTGTATTCAGAAAAAGTAAAAAGGATTGAGAGATGATCTTTGCAGGTCAATCCTGCGATATACGGATCTCGATTACCTTCCAGTTCTCATCTACTCCTCGCAGAGACTGGGCCATGGCAGCTGCTGTATTGCCTATGATCTCTTGAGGGAACTCGCTCAATGGAATCTCTTTGCCGTCCACCTTCAGCTCTACAGTCATCTCAATCGCATTCCTTAGACTTTCTTCAGCCTTTGAATTTTATTTGATGTTAGATTATATCAATAAGAATTATATCTTTCAGGCTCCACCGAATATGGCTATTGGAGGGGTGTAGACGGAATTACCGGATGAGACTGCCTGGGGGAGAGTGAACACAGTGCTTCCTGCTACATTGCTTGTATTGGTATTCCTAACAGCGAACATGGGCGTGATGGTGATAGGCGTTGCGCCCATTAAGGCAGTTGCGGGCACCGTGGACACCGCCTTCTTCCCAAGGGTGCTGAGATCCATTACATTGCTTGTTATATCGCTTCCCAGAGCAGCAGGCGCAATCGTGGGCATGGTGGGAGAGAGCTGGGGCAGAGAGATAGCATCTACCTGGGGTTTTTTGCCTAATGTACTCAATTCGATGACATCCGCAGCGCTGGCAGCGGCCATAATGCCCAATAGGAAAGCGCTGGCAGCGAAGATTGTGAGAATTGACTTCATTTATGAACCTCCTTTCAGAAAGGGTGTATACCCTATGATTTCTCGTACATGGGCTTTTACCATTTATTCTTTTTGCCTATTCAATAAGAGGCTGCACTCCTCTAATCCATTATCAGTATGCTGCCGTTACACAACACTAATATAAATCATAATATGATAATTATATAAAATTAAGAATGACGATACTAATTGGAAAATGAGACTATTATAGGGAAATGACGGAAAGAGAAAATATGAAATCCTGTCCGATGACTAGATACTGAAAAAAAATATAAAGACTGCTGGATCTTATC
>NZ_DAIK01000001.1:0-3364 GCF_002496085.1 Methanosaeta sp. UBA458
AAGCTCAATATCTATCGACCGGATCTCATTCCCAGTGATCTTTCTATCAGCCAATACCCATCATTAAATGTTGCTGCTGTTCTCCTCTCTCACGCCCATATGGATCACTGCGGAAACATCGGAATGCTTCGAAAAGACATTCCTATTGTAGCTTCGCCGGAAACCATAGTCATCATGAAAGGAATGCAGGATACCGCCAGCACATCACTAGAAGGTGATACTACTTATTTTTCTCCCAGGCAGCCATCTGATGAGATGGGTTTGTATCTTTCTTCAGTTGCCACCATAAACTACCAGGGCAGAGACTTCTGCTGTACCAAGAAGCCATCCGAGGAGTTGACTAACTTTCTTTCAAGAAGGCCAGGACAAGACGGCAAGAGAGCAAAGAAATTGGAGCCAGGAACATGCAGCTTCTATGATAATGCCGCCTACCCATTCGAGATCTCAGCACATCCTGTGGATCACTCCATCTTTGGGGCAACCGCTTATATCCTGCAAGGAGACACTACAATAGCATACACAGGAGACTTCAGGCTACACGGGAGGAATGGAGACGCAACGCGCGATTTTGTTAAAAAGGCAAAAGACGCATCTATCTTAATCACAGAGGGAACTCGTGCCGGGCGGAATGATTCACCAGATAACGGAACAACATCAGAGAAGTCCGTATGCGAAGTTTGCAGGGACAAGGTAGGGTCAGCATCAGGTCTTATTATCGCAGATTTTTCCGCTCGGAACTTTGAGCGTCTTGAATCCTTCCAAAATATTGCAGAGAAGATGGGCAGAGAGCTTGTAGTGCCAGCTAAGGACATTTATATGCTCCAGGCTCTTGCTTGCATAGATAATGCATGTAAAATGGATTCCTTGCGGGTATACAGCGAGATTGGAAATAAGTCGCGAAAATGGGAGCAGGAAGTAGTTCAACCGTTATTCTTTGATCAATATGTTAACCATGAAACGATACGAGAGAATCCCGATAACTTTATTCTCTGCTTTTCATTCTTCGATATGAAACATCTTCTCGATATAAAACCGAATGGCGGCACTTACATCTATTCTGCTTGCGAGGCGTTCAGCGAGGAAATGGAGATCGATTTTGTGCGGCTTTGGCATTGGCTGGAGCATTTCAAGATAGATCCGGTTGGGTTTTCTGTGGAGAAAGAAGATGGCGGCAATTACTATCCAACCTTTGATAAGCGGTTTCATGCTTCGGGCCATGCATCTCGCGAGGATCTTAAATGGGTTATTGATCAAGTAGATCCAGATTATTTAGTTCCAATTCATACCGAATCGAGAGATTGGTTCGTCAAGAATTTTGAGAATGTAATATTGGTAGATGAAGGGATACCATATGACTTCTGAGAACAAGGTACGATTTTCTTGGGTTCCACAGGATTGTCGAAGAATCGCAATAGCAATACAAATCTGGAGGTCAGATAATGGCAGTTCCTGATTATCAGAGCTTCATGCTGCCGCTGCTCAATTTCGCAGCCGACGGCCTTGAGCACAAACAGAGAGAGGCAAGAGATGCACTCTCCCGCAATTTCAATATAACCGAATCCGATCGAAGGGAGATGCTTCCCAGCGGAAGAATATCATATCAGATATATCTCAATCCAATCAACGGCTCACCTCGTTGTATCCAAGCCACCCCGGCGTTGAGGGGGCCCAGGGCACTCCCGCGGGAGGGCCGGAGGCCCGACTCGCGTCGCCCACTAAAAAATAGTTTGCGTTGATTTAAATTAGCCATAATAATGGCCTGAATTTCTTATAGCGCAGTTCAAACGTTGGCTGAGCCCGCCTGAAGAATTTTTGCATTAAAGTATCACTCCACTTTGAGCATCTGGTGGTGGAGTTATTGGTGGCCATGGGCTATGGCAGCTCTCGCCAGGACGCCGGAGAAGCGGTGGGCGGAAGCGGCGATGGCGGAGTGGACGGCATCATCAAAGAGGACCGGCTCGGTTTGGATGCCATCTATCTGCAGGCCAAGAGATGGGAGGGAGAACTATTGGCAGGCAGGTGGTGCAGGCCTTTGCCGGGAGCCTGGAGGGACACAGAGCCCGAAAAGGCGTGCTCATCACGACATCGCAATTCAGCCCGGATGCACTGGATTACGTCACCAGGATTGAGAAGAAGATCGTGCTGATTGACGGAGAGAAGCTTGCCGAGCTAATGATAGACTATGGGATTGGTGTAACGAATGATGTGACCTATGAGATCAAAAGGCTGGATGCAGACTACTTTGAAGAGGAATTATAGAACTGCTCTTGGCATCAACACCGAAAAATGCTTAACGAATTGGATTGAAGATCAGATAGATGAATGCGAAAGTCGCCGAGATGCCTGGAAAGAAAACGGTACCACCAGAGGAGAATCCAAGAATAGTGGCCGGAACCCTGGAAGGAGAGTCTGAGATCAGAGCAGGTCTAGGAAAGCGATTTCGCAATGCAGATGAGTTTATAGATCATCTAGAGAAACATAAGACTTCGATGGCGTACATTCAGCGTTTATCGCCCGCATTGATCGGAACTTCAAGCGTCTGACCAAGAAGAACAGAGACCTGAGGGATAGGGCGCTAAGAATATCATTGTATTCGGCGTGCATCTAAAACATTATTATTTAATCTCCGATTTCCATTTCCCATCTTGCCATGATTTCCGATGCCTTCTGATAAACAAAATCATGATGATCTACATATAAAAATGTGATTATGTCGCCTTTGACTGCATAGACGATTACATATGGATCCACGTGGGAGCCGCGAGCGTGTCTAAGCTGGTGAAGCTTTGGGGTGCCGATCGATGGATTATCAAGGATTTGCCTTATCTTTTTGAGAAGTCGCACCTCCAGCGCCCTGTTCTTCCTGATGAGCTTCGAAAATTGCTCATCAAACTCGGGTGTGGAGTCGTATTCCATGAGGCTTACTCAAGGTTCTTCAGGTGGTCTAAGAAATCCTCTTTGGTCTTGAAGGTCTTAACTAAACCAGCTTTGTATTGACTGATGCTTCGGGCAAGGCCCGCTTCAAACTCCTGCAAGGCGGCCTCGTTTGCATCCTGGATAACTTCTTGGTTGACTTCTTGGTTCTTTGCCTCTGCCATGAATAGATAATCCTAACTGAAACGGATATATCCCTTTCGGCCTATGGTCCTTCTTGGTAGTCTCCCCAATACGCGTTGTTGATTTCAGGAACAACTAACACCTGGCTACCAAGATTTTAATAGCAAGAATTACCAGGTAATATCGATGTGCGAGGTTCTAGAGCGCCGGATCATAACCCAAGATCTCACTTACGACCTGGAGGAATCTGGCGGTGAGAGAGAGATCACCAGAGGACTTATGAGGCTCTCGCAGCAGGCGCTATCTA
>NZ_DAIK01000001.1:3488-4189 GCF_002496085.1 Methanosaeta sp. UBA458
AATAGCCATCGACTTTCGCCAATATACTATACGTCAATTGCCGAGATAAAAGCCTTTCGCTTCAGTGCTGAAAAGATCAATTCCACCCCAAAGAGATCATCAAGAGAATGAGATCTCAAGTCCCAGGCGGGCCAGCGCCGAAATCCACAGCGCCCTTGTCGGAGGAGCCGATCACCGAAGTGATGGCCTGACCCTGCCCGAAGCTCGACGATATTTAAGCCGGGCTCGAGGCTCATTAGCACTGGAATTTTGCCACAGCGTCCAAATTGCAGGAACCCGAACTCACTGGGCCTAATGCTCGCCTCTCGCCTTTGGCCTTTGTGCCGCAACATGTCCCGGTCGTGTATTAGCGCGAGATGCTTTCGGCAGATTACTGCACCAGTTACAGTGCGCAACTTTTTTTTGCTGCCGAAGTTTCATCTCCCAGGCTCGTAGCCGAATGCAGTGCCACGACGACATGCATCTCCTGGAACAAGGAAAGCGATCCGATCTGTATGCGACCGCAAACTGCCCCCCATGGGGACAGCGCTTGAATCATCCTTGCCAAACAGAGCATTATCGGAATACGTTAAGCCCACGACACACCCGCCACCCTTTGCATGAAGCGGCAAACTATCTATATAATCGTTATATATACTTGTAGTTTGCGGTTGAATTCTGAACTTCGTATAAGAACCGAACGGTATCCTTTTTAACCAAAG
>NZ_DAIK01000020.1:0-19641 GCF_002496085.1 Methanosaeta sp. UBA458
CCTGTTTCCCTGAGATATCTTTTAGAGAGGAGCTCATGCTATCGAGCTTTGAACCATTATCCTTGAATCCTTCTCTCACGGCGGATATCAGCTCTTTAAGATACTCTGCCGCCTGGTCCAGACGGGCGTCAGTCTCCCCCTCCCCTGCGATTTTAAAAAATTCTTCGTAAGATCCATTTGCCTCAGAAAAATCTGCTTTAATCTCCTCCACGTCGATCAGGGTATTTTTGATTCTGACGGCTTCAAGGAACCTTTCTAAATCAGCTTCATGGCCCTCTGCAACGATCTTCACCCTGCTGTCGGGCAGGTTCATCACATATCCCTTGAGGCCAAAGACGCGGGCAATAGTTGCTATCTTAGATCTGTATCCCGCCATCTGGACCTTTCCAGAGACATAAGCGGTGAGCTTAAGCATTATTTTGACTGTTATCCTTTTTCGTATTTGGACTTTATCGTCGCCTGCTGAAAAGGCCGCTCTCTCGCGTGCGTTTGCCATGTGAGTACGCTCCTGCGCGTCAAGTCCAGCCTATTTCGTTCTCCCCTCCCGATCAAACACCGGTCATATAGAAGGCCGCCCAGTAGAATGGATGCCAGAATCGCGTATCCTCTCGTAGCTCCTTTTGAGCCCTAGCCAGGGCCTGCACTGGCTGTTTGCCTTCCGCCCGCCAGAGCTGATAGAAGCGGATCATGAGCATAGCTGTGCTCTTTTCCGATACTGTCCAGAGTGAGCCTATTGCCCCAGCAAAGCCAGCCCGGATGAAAGCGGAGGGCAGCGATACCACCTCATCCGGAAGCCGGGCACCGGGCACCCCCGTCTCGCAGGCGGAGAGGTTTGCCATCCGGGCCTGATCCAGGTGCAGCTCGAAGAGATCCTTATGGTCAAGACCGCATCTTGATCTTTCGTTGTCTGGATCTCATCATTTTCCAATACAAAGCCACCGATCTCGTGATTATCCCAGTTTGCTTTTCCATGGCAGGAGAAGTAGATCGCCTGGGCTTTCCGCAGCCTCACTGCTCACCGGTGCGCGTAATAGGCCACTATCGGCTCGCCAATTTTATTGACCCGCACAAATCCATATCTCTCGAACTGCACGACCTTCCCCAGCTCCTCGGCAATTCCCGTTTCTCCTATTCCCTCATCCACCCCATCGGGCTTCATCACTATGACCCTCACCCCGTCCAGGGGCGCCCAGTGGATGATCTTGGTCCTCTTTCCCATGTCCTTGCCCAAAAAGCGTGCTCTGGCAGGCTCCAGGCTGGTAATCTCTACATTGCACAGGTCCTTCAGGCGGATGTTATCCCCCGCTCGGAAGCCCTCAAGATCGCTCCTGCAGATGAACAGCCTGTTTCCAGCGGGAATCTCCCGGAATCCCCGATCGTCAGTGGGATGCAGGGGCGCTCGCGCCAGCGGCGGGACATCGCCCTCTATCTCCAGGGCCACCGGCTCCCAGACGAAGAAGCGGCGGTTGGCTTCCGGATCGACCAGCTTCCGGTTCTCGGCATATATCGAGTCCATGCTCAGGCTGATGTCCGTCTCACCAACGCCAAGATCGATCATGAACTTTCGCAAGGCCTCAGGCCGGATTCCCCGGCAGCGCATCGCCCGCACTGTTGGCACCCGTGGGTCGTCCCAGCCCGAATACTCTCCGGCCTCAATCGCCTTCCTCAGCTTGCTGGTGCTGAAAGACCCGAACTGATGGATCTTAACCCTGCCCCAGTGAATGACCCTGGGGTACTCCCATCCGAGGTAAGAGTACAGATACCTCTGCCTGCTTCCGCTATCTGCCAGATCCTTTCCCCGGATGATATGGGTTGTGCCCAGCAGGTGGTCCTCCACCGCCGACTCGAAGTCGAGCAGCGGCCAGACCCGGTACCTGTCCCCCACCAGCGGATGGGGGGCGGTGACAATCCTGAAGGCCGGCCAGTCCCGAATCGCAGGGTCTTTATGGTGCATGTCGGTCTTCACCCGCAGGACCGCCTCACCCTCTTTGAGGGTTCCGTCCAGCATCTTTTTCCAGAGATCCAGGTTCTCCTCGATGCTCTGGCCCCGGTCAATGCACTCTATTCCCTTCTCCTTGTGCTCTTTGAAGGCCGCCTGAGGGCAGCGGCAGACATAAGCCCCACCCCGGCGGATCAGCTCCTCGGCAATTGGATAGTACTGCTCGATCCTCTCGCTGGCGACAATCACCTGATCCGGCTTCGCCGCCAACCATTGGCAGTCCTCTAAATACCAGCCATAGGCCTCGGGCATGGGCCTTTTTTTCACGGGATCGGTATCATCAAAACGGATGATGAACTTGCCACCGTACTTTTTCACATACTCAGAGTTGACGATGATTCCCCGGGCGCTGCCCAATGTGGGCGGGCCGTTGGGATTAGGGGCAAAGCGCATCACCACTCCACCCTCCGCTCCCTCCAGACTGGGCAGTCCTTTGTCAGGCTCCTTTTTCTCTGAGAGCTGCACCAGTAGCTCAGGCGCTATCTCCTCCAGCCTCCTCTTCCATTCCTCGGGGTTGGTCTTCTCCACCCTTGCCAAAACCTCGCCTACCAGGGGCGAGACCTCTTTTGCCCGGCTGCGAAGCTCCGGACGCTCGCCCATGAGCTTGCCCATGACCGCCCCGGCATTGGGGGCAGCATTGTACTTCACCGCGTTCTGCAGCGCATATTTCTCGATGAGATCTCTTATCTCTTCCATTGAATACCTCTCCCAGAAGGGGCAAAGGCAGATCTTTTTCGCTCTACATTAATTTGATGCACAGATTCCCAATACCTCAGCCAGGTGGAGGGCATCACTGATGATTTGCTCATGGTCGAAGGAAAGCCTGGTCAGCTCTTCTGGGGGGAATACCTCAGCAGACCGGGCGTCAGAGCCGGATTGGAGCCGGCCACTGCCCCGGGCGAGAAAGGCCACGGAGACCACATGGCCCCTTGGATCGCGGGCGGGATCGGAGTAGACGCCCACCAGCCCCAGCAGATTGATATCAAGCCCCGTCTCCTCCCTAGCCTCCCTTATCGCTGCCTCTTCGACAGTTTCCCCTATCTCCACAAAGCCGCCAGGCAGGGCATAGCAGCCTTGATAGGGCGGGTTGTTCCTCCTTATCAGCACAATCCCATCCTGGAAGAGTATGACTGCATCTGCAGCCAGCAGGGGGGTTTTAATCTCTCTTTTCATCTCATTCCTCAGGCCGCACTCAATATGCTATTATTATCTATCAGTTACATCCATAACACAACCAAAAGCCTTATCTACGTCGAGAGCCGGGGAGATATACGGCAAAGGTCGATAACATGGATCCCTCCTACCCTACATCCAGTCGGCCTTCGTCCATCTTTTTATCCTTCAGGAAGAGGCTGAAATACAGATAGTGACCTTACTCATCCTCATGCCATCTTACGTATTGAAGCTTGGAGGGAGCCTCATCGAAACCTCCCGGGATCTTATGCGCGTCCTGATCTCCCTCGCGAACGAGGAGGACTACAGCTTCCTGGTGGTGCCTGGGGGAGGGCCGTTTGCCGATCTGATCCGTGAGATTAACGCCAAAAGGGGCTTGGGCGATGAGGCCGCCCATTGGATGGCAGTACTGGCCATGGAACAGTATGCCTTTTTCCTTGCAGATGGAAATGGAGCCAGTCTCAGCTCCGAGGTTCGCATTCCAGAAAAAAGGGAGGTGAATGTCCTTCTCCCCTATCGAGCCCTGACCGAGGATGACTTTTGCCCGGAGCATTCCTGGGACTACACCTCCGACTCCATAGCTTTGCTGGTTGCAGCCAGGCTGGGCCTGCCCCTGATCAAAGCCACAGACGTGGATGGTGTGTTGATCGATGGAACGGTGGCAGAGGAGCTTTTTGCCCGCCAGCTCCTGGGAAGAGAAAGCTGCATCGATCAGGGCACTATTAAGCTTCTATTGGGGGATCTTTCGGGATTGAGAATGTGGGTGCTTAACGGCACCGATCCGATCTCATTTGCAATAGCGTTGAGATGCAGAAAGGGCGGCACGTTTATCAATGGACAGAAGCTTTCCCCATCCTATTGATCAATGGGAAGGTTTATACAGAGAAATAGGTCTACCAGGGAGGAGATAATATGAAGGAAGAAATGCCAGAGAGATGCATATCATGTGGCATTACGCTGACCGGCGTGGGCGGAGCAAGGTTTCCCTGCCCAAGCTGCGGAACCGTGATTGCCAGATGCAATAAATGTAAAAAACAGAGCAATGTCTATACCTGCAAGGCCTGTGGCTTCACAGGACCATGAGGTGAAAGTAATGGGAGACGCAGCAGTAAGAATGAAGGTTATGCCTGAGAGCACAGATGTAGACCTGGAAAAGCTGGCTGAGGACATAAGGAAAGCCGTGCCCAGCTTCGCCAGAATGCATGCCATCGAGCAAAAACCAATTGCATTTGGCCTCAAGGCTCTGATCGTTGTGACCATCATGGATGACAAGGGCGGCCGCAGCCCGGATGAGATCGAGGAAGCGGTGAGAAAACTTCCCGGCGTGGAGTCCGTGGAAGTGGAAGAGGTCGGTCTGATCTAAAACCACCTCTATCGTTTTGGGAGACGATTTAGATCCAGGCAGATCCAGGATCATTGGGCTTGTAGATCAGTGGTAGATCGCCGCCTTCGCAAGGCGGAGGCCACGGGTTCAAATCCCGTCAAGTCCATTCCCATCAAGTCCATTCCTCTCAGGTCAATCCTGAACTGCACGACAAGCCAGTCCAGTAGCAAATTACTTAAATTTTAGTGACCATTGAGTTGCTAATGCCGCTGGCCATTAATAGCACGGAAAAGCCCAGAAAGGATTCCATCCTTGCCAGCCATGGCTCGCGAACGGGAGGCAAATATATGATAGAGCTGGAGCTCATAGCCGCTAAGGAGATACTGGCTGAAGTCTTCGACATAACAATTGCCGAGGCTGAGGATATGATCAAGCAGCGCAGCCAGGAGAGAACCCTCTGGCCGGAGAAGTTTGGAGATAATGATATATCATTGCAGTAAGAGAGTATAGACCAATGGGAACGCTGACTAGATTAATAAAATTGGCAATGAGTGCAGCTCTGGCAAATAAGGTGATCAGAGGGACACTGGCAAGTGGTCTGGCCAGATCCATGAGATGGTTCACGAAGCCCTCAACCAGGGCCAAGGCGGAGTCCTTTGTATCCGGCGCATCGAAAGCAAATCCTGGGGCAAGGTCCAGCCCTCTGCCCACATTATTCGAGGCAATGATCGGCCTGTTGCTATGGAGATATAAAAAAGTCCGCTGGATCGTTGAATTGCTTGCATTCTCCGGCCTGGGCGCGCTTCTTCTGGATATGCTCGGGAAAAAACAGAGCAGCCCTGGTGATCAAGGCAGCGGAAGGAGCAGCCAGAGGGGTCGGGTCATCGATGTGGATGAGTATGACGTGATCGAAGAGGACAGATAGCAGGAAGCAATTAATGGGCCTCTCTGCACCCACCGCCCCCAAAGGCAAAGGCCAGGACTCAATTTTGATCAAAGTGGTAGTTGGCGAAGAGCTGCAGGAGCTTTCCAGGGAGCTTTCCCGCCTGGGCCTTGCCCGAAGCACTAAATTCTACCTGCGAGACGCCAAAAATCTGGAGCAGAGCGATGCCTGCGTTCTAATGGCGGCCAGGTCAGGGGATAATGCCGGCCTTAACTGCAGAAGATACGGTTTTTACCGCTGCCAGGATATGATAGCGGCACAGAACCGGTCAATAGAGTCACAAGAAAGGGTTGTGGCATATGGCATTCCCCTGAAGGCCTCGGGCAAGAATATCTACTTTGGCCGGCAGGCATAAGGCCGCTCTTGGCTGGAAGCTATTTGTTGAATCTGCACAGAAGCCTTTGTGATAGAGGTGCGATCTTGGCAAAGATATTGATAAGAGGCGGGGATCTGGACCTGGTTGAATACGAGTTCCAGCCCTTTGTCCCGGGCCAGTGCATAAAAACCCTGGGATTGGAAAAAGACTACCAGCTCACTCCGGTTTCAGGGAAGATAACGGTAACCGCTCCTGGTCGCATTCATCTGACTGTGCTGGACATGAACCGCTTTGCCCCCAACCGGCCGGGGGGAGGAGGAATGGGCTTTGCCCTGCAGATCTACTGCTCTGCCCAGGTGGAATGCATCCCATCCGGGTTGGAGATCGACTATTCTCGGGAACCTATAATCCGCCATTTTGCAGAGGTATTCAGAAAGACGGTCCGCTATGAGGGTGGATTCAGAATTGTGGTCCGCGACCACCAGAAAAAGCATGTAGGACTCGGCTCCACCGGATCGGTCCTTTTAGCTTTAGGCCATGCCATGAACAGCGCTTTAGGCTCCCCCCTGAATAGAGAACAGATCCGCATGCTCATAGGCAACAACTATGTGGAGGAGACCGAGGACGGCAGGGTTACAAACGGCTTTGAGACCGGCGTGGGTCCAGCGGCAGCAACTTACGGAGGCATGGTAATTACCGGCGACGAGCTGGCCCTGGTCTACCAGCACCGGTTTGCCGAAGGTAAGAACGTCTTCATCACCATCCCCCCCACCATCGTCTCCTCTGCCGGCCGCTCGGAGTTCGATCTGCTCATGAACCGGGCCAGGAACCTCGATTATCAGGACAGGGAGCTAAAAGCCTATCTGATGCTCATGGACCTCATCCCCGCCCTGGAGAAAAGCGACCTGAGAAAGATCGGAGACACCATCTGGGAGATAGAGTTTCGGGGCTCGAAGAGGGCCGAGGTGGAGCATCATGGCTTTGAGATCTATCGCTACATGAGCATTCTGCGAGATGCCGACCTGGAGTTCGTGGGGATGAGCTCGGTCGGCCCTTCCATCGCCATTGTCACCGAACGCAGCCGGGATGAGGTGGCGAAGATTATCGAGCCCGTGGGCCTCAAGATTGCCGTAGAAACCAAAGTGGACAATATAGGCCTGACGATCAGAGTGGACTAAGCAAGACAGAAATAAAACCAGCCTGAAGGAGCGAATCGGATACTCCTTCAGGGGCTAATCCTCTTTCTCTCCTTCATTACCTGTCCGGCCGCCTTCTCCGCCTCAATATCCCGCCGGCATTGGGAACAGATCCGGATCCATTCCAGGCCGCTGGCATCCTCCTGCATCCCTGCAGGAAGGGAAGCCTCGACCTTCATCAACATGGGCAAGGTGGCATATCGTGATCCGCAGACCCTGCAGGCCACCAGTTCAAAGGAGATCTCGGACTCTGGGACAAGCTCATCATAAGCCACCAGAGCCAGTGCCTTGGCCGGACAGAACTCGACGCAAAGATCGCACTCCTCTTTGCACTTTTTCCAGTGAACGGTTCTGGTATCAGCGCTCTGTAGAAGGACGATGTTCTGGTTGGGGCAGACGTTGGAGCAGGACAGGCAGCCCAGACACTTGCCTGGATCAACTTTTATCATGCTCTGCCTCCCCTGGTGATTAACATGGCCGCACGGTTGCGAGCCCTGCGGCTGGCGAGATCGAAATCCAGGCTCAAGGCATTGGCTGGACAGGTCATAACACATGTCGGCATCTCCTGGCCCGAGCACAGATCGCATTTATGAGCGATTTTGTCCGTCCGTACAACCCCAAAGGGACAGGCCAGCTGGCACAGGCCACAGCCAGTGCACTTGTCCACATCAAAAGCCGTTTTATCTCCCTCTTTATGCAGGGCTCCGGTACTGCAGACCATGGTGCAGCAGGCATCCTCACAGTGATGGCAGAAGACCGGTACTGATGCCAGACTACCTACAAAATGAACATTCACATGCCCTTTGCCACCATGCACCCGATCGCAGGCCACCTCGCAGGACCGGCATCCTATACATCTGCTGATATCAACATAAACTGGCATCTAATCCCTCTTCAATAGGTATATAGATCGCTATAAGGCCTCTTTGATCTCGGGATGAGCTTGACGAAACCATCCTTCAGGACCTCTTTCGGAATCAGTTCGAGATCAGGGAATTTTTCAATGAAACCGGACACATACTGGTCTAAAATCCCCCGATCGGCTTCATCAATCGGTGAGATCTCCACCTGATCTCCTACCTGAGAGCGGTTCACTGAGCCCCGCAGATATATGGTCCCGCCATGCATACCTGATCCTATGAAGTTCGCCCTGTGGCCCTGACCTTTGAGATCCAGGAGGATGACTGTCCCTCCAGCCATGTACTCGCCCAGAAAATCCTGAGCCGTCCCGCCTATGACAAGAGCCGGCTTTTTGCCCTCGTACTCTTTCATATGCAGAGCGGTCCTGTAGCCGCAGCCGTCCCGCACATAGATCGTCCCTCCACGCATGGAAAAGCCCAAGACATCTCCCGCTCTACCCTCAATCACAATCTCTCCATCATCCATGGTGTTTCCAACCCCGTCCTGAGCATTGCCATGCACGACCAGCCTATGACCGAAGAGGAAGGCAGCCAGGTCATTTCCAGGAGTACCGAAGATATCGATCTCCATCCGGTGCCTCTCTGGCGAGTACAGTCTGGTGCCAATATATCGCTGGCCGCATACATTTCTGATTATCACTTTTCTCTTCCCAGCCAGCATCAGATCTCGCAGCCGGTCGTTCAAATCTCTGGTCTGGAGCCCGTCGGCATTGATCTCAACCGCTCCCAAAAACAAACCTCCTGAAGCCATGGTACTTGTTGGGATAAGGGAGATCTCATTATCCTGAATCATTCTCCCGCACCCTTTATTCCCAGGACATCCAGCTCCCATTCATATAAGCCCACGCCCCGCAGATGGTCACGGTTTCCGCGCAGGCTCTCCAGGGCATTGATCCCCATTCCCCCCAGCATCTCCTGAATCTCATGAGACCAGGCAGATATGAGGTTAACCAGCCGCTGGGAGGCGATATCCACATTCAGCCGCCCTGCTAGACGCGGGTCCTGGGTACAGATTCCCCAGTTGCATTTGCCGGTGTAGCATTTCTGGCAGAGATTGCAGCCCATGGCAATGAGAGCTGCCGAACCGATATAGGTGGCATCTGCACCCAGGGCTATGGCTTTTATCACATCTGCGCTGCAGCGAATTCCGCCAGCGGCGATGATCGAGCACCTGTTCCTGATGCCATCCTGGCGGAGGCGTCGGTCCAGAGAGGATATGGCCAGCTCAATGGGTATTCCCACATTGTCCCTGATCACCTTGGGAGCAGCTCCGGTGCCCCCCCGCAGGCCATCGATGGCAATGATGTCCGCGCCAGCATGAACGATCCCCGCTGCTATGGCGGCGAAGTTATGCACAGCTGCGATCTTGACCAATACCGGCTTCTCGTAGTTTGTAGCCTCTTTGATGGCGTGGATGAGCATGGACAGATCCTCGATGGAGTAGATATCATGATGCGGCGCCGGGGAGATGGCGTCTGTGCCCACTGGGATCATCCGGGTGGCGGAGACGGAAACAGAGACCTTCTCTCCGGGCAAGTGACCGCCTATTCCAGGTTTAGCCCCCTGGCCTACCTTGATCTCCACCGCAGCGGCGCAGTTGAGGTATTCGGCATCTATGCCGAAACGACCGGAGGCTACCTGTACGATGGCATGCTTGCCGAATTTCTCTCTCATCTCCCTGGGAAGCCCCCCCTCGCCGGTATTGAAGTAGGTCCCCAATTTGCTGGCCGCTGTGGCCAGGGAGAGGAAGGCATTGTAGCTGATTGCTCCGAAGGACATGGCGGAGAAGACGATCGGCATTTCCACCATCAGATTGGGTGAGAGCTGGGTGGCAATCTCCACTTCCTCGTTCTTTACCTTGAAATCCATCAGGTCAGGCTTGGCACCAAGAAAGGTGCGCAGCTCCATCGGCTCCCGCAGAGGATCTATCGAGGGGTTGGTGACCTGAGAGGCATTGAGCACCATGTGGTCCCAGTAGATCCTGAAGGGCTTGTCGTTGCCGCATCCTGTCAGTATCACCCCGCCAGTCTCAGCCTGCTTTTTAACGTCCTCCAGCTTCTCCCGAGACCAGGAGGCGTTCGGGCGGTAGAATGACGGATTTGGCCGGACCACTATGGCATCACGGGGGCAGAAGATGGCGCACCTCTGGCAGCCAACGCACTTGTTGTCGTCTGATATCAATCGATCGCTGACCGGATCGTATGTGTGGGTGCCAAATGCGCACTGCCTCTCGCAACCCCGGCACTGGCCGCATTTTGCCTCGTCTCTGATGATCTGAAACTGGGGAAAGACGAATGATTTCATCTTATACCCTCCTGCTGTTAAGTTCGCATATTACCGGTTCTCCTCCGCTGGGCGTCCAGACGGAGTCTAATTCCGGCGAGATAAGTCTGATCGACGCTTCTTCGCTGGAGAGATAGAACATCTCCCCTCTGGTGGCTGCTGTTATCGGCCGGAGCCGGATTCTGTCCGTCAGGCCAATCAGCCTGCCTGTCTGGCCGATGATGATGGCAAAGGGGCCGTTCATAAGCAGGGGGCCATAGACCATTCTCAGTGTGGTGAAGAGTTTCTTCTCCTTTTCATTCATGGTATCGATGGCATTCCAGATGGGCGGGGCCAGGATCTTGGCCACGATCTCCATCGGTATCCTCTGCCTTCTGAGGAGCAGGTCTGCAGCATAGGCTATGACCTCGGTATCGGTCTGAAGGGTGCAGGCATAGCCGTACATCTCCAGGTACCAGCGATTGGTGCCGTAAGAGGAGATCTCGCCGTTGTGCACCACGCTCGTATCCAGCAGGCTGAAGGGATGGGCTCCCCCCCACCAGGCCTGGGTGTTGGTAGGAAACCGGCCATGAGCCGTCCAGGCATAGGCAGAGTAGAGTTGGTCGAGCATGAAGTACTCACCGATCTCCTCAGGATAGCCCACTCCCTTGAAGCAGCCCATATTCATTCCAGAGGAGAATATGTAGGCGTCCTCTGCTCTGCTGTTGGTCTGCATCACCGTTCTCACCACGTACTCGTCGTCTGACAGGCTGGCGTCCTCTCCCATTTTTTTTGGGGAGGCGAAGTAGCGCCATATCAGGGGGGGATCTCGAAGCTGGGTTTGAGGGCGGTGAGGGATCTCCTCATCATGGACCACATCGAACCTCTGGTTGAGGTATTGCTCGAATTCTGCTTTGGCTGATATCTGGGACTGGAGGGTTTTGCCGTTGAACATGAGATGGAAGGCATAGTAGTCTCGATACTGCGGATATATGCCATAGGCTGCAAAGCCTCCGCCCAGGCCGTTGCCCCGCACATGCATGTTGGCTATGGCCTTCATGACCCCGGCAGCGTTGAAGCGTTCACCATCCCGGTTCATTGCCCCGAAGATGGAGCAAGCGCAGATCTCCTTATTGTAAAGCTCTCTTCTGTTCCTTGGCATAGCAACCAAAAACTCCAGTCATCGACCTTGCTATCTCTTATAGACGATTCCCCGGGGCTTAATCGAGCAGCCAGATTCGTCCCCAGAATGCTCACAGTAGTGGAAGGTAGCGGTTAAGCTCCCACTGGGTGACGTTCATGCGGTAGGCATCCCACTCTGCCCTCTTGTTGGCGATGAAGGCCCGGAAGACGTGCTCGCCTAAAGCCTCCCGGACGAGGGTGCTCTTCTCGGTGATGTGGATGGCATCGTTCAGGCTGCCGGGAAGGGACGTGATTCCTGCTTTCGCCCTCTGTTCATCAGTCATGTGATATATGTCCTGCTCCTGGGGCGAGGGGAGATCGTATTTGTTGGCAATGCCGGCGAGCCCTGCGGCCAGCATGACAGAGAAGGCCAGGTAGGGATTGGCTGCCGGATCCGGGCTGCGATACTCCACCCTCGTGGCCGCCTCTTTTCCGGGCTTGTACATGGGCACTCTGACCAGAGAGGATCTGTTCCTCCTTGCCCAGGCGATGTAGACGGGAGCCTCGTAGCCGGGGACCAGCCTCTTGTAGGAGTTAACCCACTGGTTGGTGACGGCAGTGATCTCGGGAGCGTGCCTGAGAAGGCCGGCGATATAGTATCTGCCCTCATCGGATAGATTGAACTCGTTGCCTGGATCGAACATCACATTCCTCTTGCCCTGGAAGAGAGACTGGTGGACGTGCATTCCGCTGCCGTTCTGGCCGAAGATGGGTTTGGGCATGAAGCTGGCATGATAGCCGTATCTGCGGGCGATCTCCTTGACGGTGATCTTGTAGGTCATCACCGTGTCCGCCATGGAGAGGGCATCCTTGTACCGAAGGTCGATCTCATGCTGAGAGGGAGCGACCTCGTGGTGGCTGTACTCCACATCGATGCCCATGGAGTCCAGGGCGAGAATGGTGTCCCTCCTCAGGTCGGTAGCGTTGTCTGCCGTGGTCAGGTCGAAATATCCGCCGTTATCCAGGACATCGGTGTTGTTCTCTCCCTTGAAGTAGAAGAACTCCAGCTCCGGGCCTACCAGGAAGCTATAGCCGTCATCTTTGATTCGGCTGAGGTTCCTTTTGAGCACATTTCTGGGGTCGCCCTCATACGGGGTGCCATCGGGGTTCTGGATGTCACAGAACATCCTGGCCACGGCGTTCTCCTGCTGCCTCCAGGGGATGAGCTGGAAGGTGGTTGGATCGGGCTTGGCAACCATATCCGACTCGTGAATTCTGGCGAAGCCCTCGATGGATGAGCCATCAAAGCCCATGCCCTCTGAGAATGCTCCATCAAGCTCATTGGGATTGATAGCGAAGCTCTTGGGGATTCCCAGTATATCTGTAAACCAAATTCGGACAAATCTTACATTAAATTCGTCTATTGCCTCAAAGACTTCCTCTTTATTTCTTGTTTGCAGGGCCATTTTTCTTACCTCCAAATAGAAGGTAACGTTGAACGGAATTTATAGATATTTGAGAATAAGGCAGAAAAATTATGAAAATTTATGATCGCATGTTGTTCATTTCTAAGGCGTGCAATTGTATTGAAAAGGAATATGATGGCTATGAATAACTCATAATAAAAAGTGATCGGAAAGAAAATGCTCTGGGATTTAAAAGCGCGGGTGATGGAAAAAAAGAATGGGAAAATGGACTATATGCGCCCGGCCACTTCGCCCTTATTCAAGAATGCTTTAAGCGCTTCCTCAAGGCCGGGAACCTGATTTGAGCTGGCGGGGACGGTGAGGTTTGCCCCTGCGAAATCCTGGCCGATGGGCTGATAGCTCCCGCCCAGGTGCTCTTTTAGGAATGCTTCTGTGATGGCGTAAAAGGAGAGCCTGTTTTCCGGACGGGCAAATCCATGCCCCTCATCTTTATAAAGCACATAGGTCATCAAAGCTAAAAATATACCAGGTGCGGCTGCCGGGATTCGAACCCGGGTTACGAGCTTGGGAAGCTCATGTCATAACCGCTGGACCACAGCCGCTCCTTGTCGCAGATCATACGACGTGCTTCCCTTTCTCAGCTTCCAATATTTAAAGGTTATAGGATTCAGGCCCATTCTGCTTCGACCAGCCCTTTGGGGCAGGAGAGAAACCTATTCCCCTTAACTGGCATATTACTTCCCTGCACACCCCTGCCCGCTCGGAGAAAGAGAAATGATGCCCCCGCCATCGTCGCTTGCTTCCTAACATGTCTCCTGGGTGGTCTTAACAAGGGTCTGGTCTCCAAGCTCTTTTTTGGCCTTAAAGCTCCTTTTTCCTCAGGACTATCCGGTCTGCTGCCCTGATCCTCTCGAATAGGTCCAGACCCTGCACCACCTTTCCGATGTGGTTGACCCTGGAATAGGGCTGGGTCTGGCCGAAGAATATGCATAATGCAGGCCCTGGGGACCAATAGCAGATATCTCCTGCCTCTGAAGAAGCCGATGGATTCTCATCTTTCAATTTCATATCCAGATCGAAGTAGACCTCTTCGCCCCAGAGTATGGCCCTGCCCTCTATCGGCAGAGCCTGCCATATAGCTTCACTGATGATGGGATTTCGCTCATCCAGCTCTGCCAAGGCGCTACCCTTTCCATAGACCTCGATTATGATTGCCTTCATTAAACCCTCACTGTCATGTCCATTTGCTTTGACTTGTCCCCTCTCATCCCATCCTTGCGAATACTTTCGCACTGCACGGCCAAGCTATTCATATCCACTGGCATTACTATGAGTTAGACCGCCCGTGCCTAGATACCCTTCTGATTACTCCCTGCGGGCGGATCCATCCCCTATCAGCTTCTTTTTAATCTTATATGCAGGCGATCGGAGTAGTTTGTTCCCAGCTTCAGCGCCAGGTCCCAGGCCTCACTAGCATTCTGCATTCCCTGGTCGGCCCCATAGGCCATTATCCATACTCTCTCTCGATCGAGAATGGGAATGATGTCTGCTAGCTCCTCCTCATTCCAGCACCAATCGGGCTTTCCGAGGACGAATTTGAGGTGGACATTGCTCTTATTCGCCCAAAAGCCGAGATTAAAGTCCGATCCCTTCTTGGGGCTCACCACTGCGCAGTGAATCTTCTCCAGAATCTCCAGGGGAATGATATTGGTGCCATTGCTCTCGATGTGAATCTCCATCTCCCGGCTGCAAAGCCTGCAGATCAGATCTACCAACTCATTCATCTGCAAGGTTGGCTCACCGCCGGTTATTATCACCCTCTTGCCCTGGCCTTCAATTCTCTTCAGCAGCTCAAGGATGGAGAGATCTAGTGAGGGCTTGAGATCGGTGTCGCATCCCTTGCAATTCAGATTGCATCCCGAGAGCCTGATGAACAGAGCCGGCCTTCCCATAGCCGGGCCCTCACCCTGCAATGAACGGAATATCTCAATCAGCTTCATGCTACCGGATCAATAGTCATTGGTTTTGAACTGATCCATATTTGCGTCTTTCCTATAGCGCTTCCGGGCATATCTCTTATTCTCTTGTGATCCTTTATCTTATAGCCCATATAATCCTTTATCCTGGCCGATGTCGTTGGTGCCTAAAAAAAGAGTTGACTTTGAGCCTCTGCTTCCAGGCCAAGCCAGATCATTTTTCTCCGTTAACGATGACTTTAGAATGCGCCACAATAATCACTAATTCGCGAACACTTCTCGCCATATTTCTCGATACATTTGTTCACATAATACTCATCGTTGTGGCATGCCTCGCAAGTAAAATCCCATGTATGCCAGCAACAGCCCGTTTTGATCCTGCCGCAGCCTTCATCCCAACTCTTATCGCATCCTACAAAACTATCTGGACAGTCATCAATAACAATTGAGACATTACCGAAGGCCTCTGGAATCGCGTCATCCGCTTTGGAGATGATATGCGACCAGTCGGAATTAAATGTGTAATCATCGAGGACTTTCGCTGTGTATGTCAGAGTGCTGTTTGTCTCATCAAACTGGGGCGAGGTCAGCTCCGCCACGACTACATCGCTCTCGTTCTCTCCCTCCCTGAGCATCACCGCTGCATTGGGTGGGTCTATGGCACCAAAGCAAAATCCATCGAGGAATTTATCCATTGGTGCGAACCCAACTACTCGTTCAGGACGGTCTGAGAAGTAAATGGTATATGGCACCACGCCAGTGATGGTTAGCGTGTAGTTTCCTGACTCATCCTTTACAAAGGTGCCACCAGTCCCCTCCTGAATGAAGATGAATGTCGTCCGATTCATTTCCGTCTCATTCAATTCCATCTCATCCAATTCTGTCTCATTCGCGGCCATCTCCGCGCAGGACACAGCACCAATAAAAGCCAAAGAGCATAGTGCTGAGACCAAAATCGCCAATTTCATGTGACGCATTTGTTTACCTCAAAATGTAAATCCCGTCTGGCAACAATATAAACTTAGCCCCCAAAAATTTCAGGCGAAAGATCAGACACCCCAAATTTTTTCTGTTTTTTCATTTCAGTGACGATTTTTTATCCATCCGTCAAAACGATGTTCGACAGAATAATTATCCAATATATGCGTTCTTGGATCCATCTGACCAAAAAACATATAACCCTTTATTGTTAATTATTTAACATTACATTATAGGCTATATGGGGTTTGGGGATTATGATAAAGATCGGGATCGAGGTTAGCCGCAGAAAGTTGCTCTACGACCTCCTGGATAATCCCGGCCGGTACTTCTTTATTCTATCCGAAGGCGGTCGGGCAGCACTATGCATTCAAACCTGCGATTTTCAAGGAGATGACATAAATACGCATATCATTAATGGTTTCGCCTTAAATAAGGACAGCAAGCTATGCCCTATTTTTGATGATGGGATCAACGATTCCATTTTGAATGGCTGCAAATGGGAGAGGCGAACTCCTGACGGAAGGGATTATCCCATATCCTCTAAACTGGAGGATACTCTCTGCCGACTGCCAGACCTGATGTACTGGATTATTTCAAAGGTCCTGACTGGCGGCCGAAATCTGGTCATATATCACCCAAAGATCAATGCATAATGGTTCGCCAAGGTTAATTCAAGATTCAACCGATTAAAATATATGCTCCGGAGCCAAGGGTGCTTGCAGGAAGATGAAGATCAAATGGCTGCAAAAGGTAAAATGCACCTCATTCCTCTCCGGATAAGTTGGAATGCTGCAGTGCAGTGTTCTGTTATAATCTGCCTCCTGGCGGCAATCCAATCGCCCTTGATAGGCTGTGCAGGGGCATCTCAAGAGGATCTGCTGGACCGAATTGCCGCTTCACCCGACCCGACTTCTCCTATTGTCAATTCTTCGCTTAATGGATATTCTTCGTCGCATCCCATATTATTCTATTCACCCATCGCCAGCAGGACTCAGGTGCTCAGCAAGGGCTTTTCTGGCACATCCCTGCATCACTCTATCCAGTCAGCGCATGAGATCTCAGGATCATCGGAGTATACAGTCTCGGAGAGAAGCTATCAGGAGGGAGATTCGACACGTATCAGCTCCAATTCCATTGGTATGAGGATCGACGAGACTGTAACCGAAGGCAAGGTCAGCATTGGTGCGTTTCAGGCTGATCTCTCCTCTCAGGATGGCACGGATTTGGAGAGCAGCAGAAAAACGAGCAATCCCTGGAGAGACCCGGCCCTGATGATGGAAGAGGAATACATCGGCACATTTCACATATCAAGGAATATGACCATAAAGAGCAATTATATAATTCAGGGAGAAAACTACAGCTGGCTGGGTTATGACAGCGTTTATTTGAGATTCATTCCATCAAAGCCAGTGTCATTCAGCGCAGATGAGATATTCAAATGCCTCAAATGCAGCTGAAATTGAGCAGATCCGAATTCCGCAGATCAAAAGAAGATGAGAATCGAGTATCGTTATCGATCTCGATCCCAATTAAAAAATTTCGATGCAGCCTGAATGGCCTCACATGCTCAGGCTTATAGGCACTAAAACCTGATCGATCAGATAGACGACGCCATTGCTGTACCTCTCGGATCCCGATACCCTGGCCATGCTCACATAGCCTGTGGCGGAATCTACTGCCAGAGATTCTCCCTGCAGGGTTTTGGCGGAGCCGGATTCGGTCATATTGATGAGATCCTTTGCCTCAACCATATGATAGCCAAGCAGGTCTATCATTCCCATATCCTGCTTTTTGATCGAATCGACAGTGGACTTGGCGGCATCAAATGCCTCATCACTGGGAGCGAAGATGGTAAACGGCCCTTCTCCCAGGGTGGTGATTCCCATAAGCCCCTGGCCATTCAGCCTATCCTCCAGCCCTTCAGCGACAATGGCAGAGGCAAAATCCTTTGCACCCAGATTCTCTGCTGCCTTGGCCGCGCCAGCCATCGAGCTCTTTTCAGGCATGAGCACCTTGTCGATTACATAGATGACACCGTTATCGTATTGAATGCTCTCTGTTACATTGGCCCCATTCACCATCAGACCATCGGTGCTGTTGATGCTGAGGTTCTCACCCTGCAGAGTCCTTGCGCTATCAATATCGGAGATATTCACAAAGGAACCGCTGTTCCAGACCGCATGATAGGAGAGAACCCGCTCAAGCTCCGTCTGATTCTCAATGAGGATGTTCATGTCCATGTCGTCAATTGCGGAAAAAGCATCATCGCTGGGGGCGAAGATCACAAAAGATCCGGAATCGAAGAGGAGGACACCCTGATTGTCCAGAGTACTGGCAAAACCCGTGCTTTCAGCCAATTCTGAGAACTCAGTCAGGCCCAATTCCCCGGCAGCATCCAGGACTCCATGGGCAGTTGTATTATTTTGTGCCAGGCATGAACCCATGCAAAGCCATCCCGTAATGAACAACAGACTCAGGAATATCAAATTTTTCCTTGTCATATCATAACCTCCACTCATTTCGCTGGATAGTTTATCAACTGGATAAAAGATAAACCTTCTGCATAAGCCGAAATATTCAATACTGATAGAACGGCTATGCGAGGATGTGTCGCCCGAGAGAGTCATCTTTGCCTTGTTGCTGGTCATGCTCCTGCTTCCATTTACCGCTGCCGGACATGTGCCTCTCATAGGAGGAGGAAATGAGGATATATCCTCTGCCCTGCATATCTCTAATCCGGCTAAATCCTGGGCGGTTTATGCCGTTTTAGAGAACGAAACCGTTCATTATTTCAGCTTTGATGTCAGAGAAGGAGAGAGAATCTATATGGGGCTGCTCAAATCCACAGACCCGGCAGACGAGGGCTTTCTGCCAGACCTTCTCTTGATAGGGCCGGGTATCGGGGTTCAGAGCAGCTCATCCGCCCAGCAGCCTGAGGGCAACACCTCCCTCGAGGGCGCCGTTCTTCTTGAGAATTCTGCTATTCCCAAGAACATAATCCTTCCTGAAAGCCTTAAGGATCTGGGTGCTCTTGCAGCCGATGGAAGGGAAGGAATAGCGACCTATGAGCCCTTTGGTCCAAGCAGCTTCATCGGGCTGGCAGAGATCAACCTCTCTGCCCCTCAATCGGGCCGGTATTATGCCGCGATCTATGAGAACACCAGGAACGGCTCGAATGAAGGGGCATCATTAAGAGCAGCAGAAGCAGATGAGAAAGGAGGCCACTATTGTTTAGTGGTAGGATATCGCGAGGAGTTCAGCTTCACCGACAGGATGATCGCTCCGATCCAGATCGCATCGGTTTACATCTGGGAGGGGCAGAGCGTCATTATGATCTTCATTCCCTATCTGGTGGCTTTAATCGCTGGAGGGCTCATATACTGGAGAGGAAGTCGTCGCAGCTTGTTCAGCCTGACGGGGACTTTAGCAGGCTTTCTGTTTCTCGGCACCAGCTCTCTGGTCATAACTCAAATGATCTACAGCCTCAGCCGCGCTCCTTATGGTCCGGAGGTCTATATCACCATGGCCATAATCCTGTTCCATGCTCTCTTGGGAGTGGCATCTATCCGCCTGGCCAGGGGGGAGGCAGGAATTCTGCAGAGATCTCTTCTGGCAGTGATCGGGACTATAGCTCTCCTGGGAGGATCGGGCGTGATACTGGGACCAATGCTGGCCGTATCTGCCAGCTTTCTTCCCACCATTAAGAGATCAGTTCCTGGCGATCTCCTCCAGAAAGCTAGCTGATGTATAATTTTCGGGCTCTGCGCTGAATTGTGTGGGTGAGGTCAGGCAGAGAATATGGCCTCTGTTCCTCTGTGTTTAGGTCAGAGCACCGCGGTTCACCACAGAGGCGAAAAGATACAGAGAATATACGATTAGAGTTCACCCATGATAAATAGCGAGGAGCAAATTTTCGCTATGAAGCTATAATGTTCGCGAAAGAGGTGATTTCCCTTTTCTCAGTTCCAACTCTCCAAAAGAAAGCCTCCTCAGGGATTCAAC
>NZ_DAIK01000056.1:0-489 GCF_002496085.1 Methanosaeta sp. UBA458
AGTCACAGAGCGCACAGAGGACGAACGGACGGAGACGACTATTTATCTCGGAAGCATTGTGACCCATATTTCGTATCCTCTATGATTTCATCTATCGATTCTGCGTCAAGTTTAATCAACCCATATGTTCTCTTTACAATATTTTTCTTAATCTCTAATTCGACTTCCTCGCCCTCTTCCAGATCCAGGTCTCCAACTGGCCTCAGTACGTGACTTTTGTAAATGGCTTTTACCTTCAATAAAATCGCCCGAAATTAGTATCTGCTCAATGGCTAAATATTTTTGCACTCGATGAGTTTTGGAATGCTGGAGCGATTCTCGTGAGAGAAATATTCAGTTATATAAGCTGGATCCTGACAGAGCTGGGTTACGGAATAAAACCACAGAGACTCTGTGGGG
Organism: Methanosaeta sp. UBA458; assembly: GCF_002496085.1. Lineage (NCBI taxonomy): Archaea > Methanobacteriati > Methanobacteriota > Methanomicrobia > Methanotrichales > Methanotrichaceae > Methanothrix > Methanosaeta sp. UBA458. The sequence continues at coordinate 400 of NZ_DAIK01000056.1, forward strand.
GAAGCATAGAGCGATGGTGAAATCCTGGGGTTTACGGGAATAGAACCGCAGAGTCAAGAGAGCGCGCTGAGGACGAACGGACGGAGACGA
>NZ_DAIK01000056.1:502-1247 GCF_002496085.1 Methanosaeta sp. UBA458
AACCAAAACGAATTAGCTTTTTGCTCTTCGTGTCTCTATGATGGGCTAGTAACCGCAGGAGCGATCATTAGTGTATTTGGCCAAATCTTACTTACTATAAAAATTATTTATATATTCGTCCTTATCAAGTTCTGCTTTCGCTATGAGCTTTTTAAGAAGTCCAATGCCCAGATCCTTTCCCTTATGCACTGGTATGGATAAATGGACATCGCTTCCTTCTTTAACCATGATGTAGTGGCTGCCCTCTATGTGATTCACCACCCATCCAGCCCTTTTAAACGCAGCCACGTGTTTATCTCCGCTAGCCCGTGGAAGCTTGTGCATACGAGTTACCTGTCAGATCTATAGATATGTCGAGCCTGCGGTCAAAGAAGGGTATTTTGAGCTTTTCTCCTGCAGTCTTCAGCCGGGATTTCAGGCATCCTATGATGGCCTCGTTTATGTTCTCTATGGCCTCCTCCAAAGTCTCTCCTTCGGAAAGGCAGCCCGGAAGGTCAAGGCATTCAGCCACGTATCTGCCATCATCATCTTTCTCAATGGTAATCTTAAATTTCATCTTTACCTGTCTCTTTCCTGTATTATGATAAGGCTTTCGCGACTACTGCTTGCCACGAGCATATGTGAAATTCGCTGGATTATTGGAAAAAGGCTCTTTTTGTGCGTCCTTTGTGAGGGCTATTGTGCCCTCTGTGGGGGAATCATAGAGCAATGGTGAATCCTGGGGGTTTACGGGAATAAAACCACA
>NZ_DAIK01000056.1:1380-1754 GCF_002496085.1 Methanosaeta sp. UBA458
AAGACATCGTAGCTTTATGGTTGAAATCGTACCCTAAGGCAGTTATCGAATTACATATAGAGATGCAACTCTATTGAAATCGCTATCAAACGTGGCTATTTTCTCTATCCCGTAATATTGGCAGGCAGCAACGATAGCTGCATCATTGGGAAGCAATCTGTAAGCCTCAACTGCTTTTAAAAGAAGATCGGGATCCTCGGGCATTGATAAGAGCTTAATCCTGAATTCAACCAAGAATGATTTAAGGCTCTCAAGAAAGACCCTGGCTGTCTCTTTGAGCTTCATTTTCAGTTGATCTCTCAACTTAAATCCGTGGCAACCATAGATGAGTGAAAGTCCAACATATGCCGCTTCTTCCAAAATGCTTATGGTTT
>NZ_DAIK01000056.1:1784-14253 GCF_002496085.1 Methanosaeta sp. UBA458
ATGGTTATGATCGGACCGTTTGACATTTCAAGGATCTCTCTGGCCCTCTCTGATTTATCTGTTGGGAATAGGAAAGAGATGATGATATTAGTGTCGATCAGTATCGACAGGTATCTTCCTCCAGATCCAGGATCTCCTCTATGCTTATAGTTCTGTCAAGCTTGACGCTTCCATAATACTTATCTAGGATTCTCTTTCGCTCCTCTTTTTGCAGCGGTTCTTTTGTTTCTATTATTTCGTCGCTAAACACTTTCATCTTGTTTGACCTGTCAAGCAACATCAACTTGTCCTCTTCCTCTTTGATGAGCTCAAGGATCTTCTTCCGGAGATCTTTTAAAGGCAGACCCTCGGGTACATCCACTTTTATCTCGCCCACCGTTAACCACTATGAAACTTTAATCGCCTTTTTAGTTATAGACCTTTTCATTCAAAACTCATAAATTTCCGATCCAGTTCACCATGTTCTGCAGTGCTGGCAAATGCTGCGGGTCTGATGCGGACTTGTCTTGTATCCCGAGATGCTCGCCCTTGGATCCTGATAGATCTGAGTTACGGAATAGAACCTCAGAGTCGAGAGAGCGCGAGGGAGGACGAACGAACGGAGACGACTATCCCGGAGGCAATTGGGTAGGCTCTCTTAGGTTGGATGGAAAGGAATTCTGAGCGTCTCTGTGAACTCTGTGCCTCTGTGGTTAATAATCGTAGCTTTTTGATTAACCATCTTCCTAACCGTTTAGAAGTCTTCTTATCCCTTCCACAAGCAGACGCGCGTTGAAATTAATAATCAATCCAAGTCGTACATCTCTCATCATTGATAGTCATTGTATCTCTGCTTTTCCTCTTAGCACCAAGTTATGCCATGGGCTATCACTAATTAACAATCTCAGGTCTCCATAATTTCAGCCATGGAACCCTTTTGAAGTCCCGATCATTGCTGGCCATGCTAATGATGCCATTTGCTTCCATTGTCGCGAGATGGGCTGCATCCGCGGCGGTTAGCATATATTCCTTGGAAAGCCTAACAAATTCAGGATATGCTGTTGTGCTCAGGACAGATATCCCAAAGTTGGATATTAACTCCATCTCAGCCCAAAGTCGTTTTAATTCTCCTATTACGTCTGGCCTCCTCTTTATCAAACCAGCAACATTTCTGGCCTCGATCCCCTCAATCTCGGCGATATCTGCAATCATGAGCTTATGAAATACTTCATTCAAAACCAGATCGGATGTGAAACCTTTTATCTCATCGTTCTCCACATGCTTTAGGAATCCCCTGCAGCTCTTTCCGTAAGCGGGATGCTCGAAAACTGAGTAAAGGAATATATTTCGCATCTATGAAGATTCTTTCGCTTAATGGGACCTGAGATAAAATCAATCCCACATCTCCATTTCAATGATCTCATCGGCCAGTTTCTTTGGTATTTTCATCATTCCGTGAAATTCATCGACTGCGCTTTTCTTTACGACGATCTCTACTTCATCTCCTTCCTTTAAACCTATTTCCTTGAAAGGCTTCAATGCATTACCCTCGTATCTTGCCCTGATCTTGATACCCATAAAATCGCTTTTAGTTATTCGTCCTTGTAGTTCTTAAAGCCTTTCGCATGACATTGTCTCGCGCTGCCAGCCCATCCTCCGCCTCTTATGCAACTTCTGGCCCTCTGCGCGCACCACCAGGCCGCGGTTGGTGAGGAGGTCGAGGTACGGAACGACGATGCGAAAATTCAGGCAGGATTTCTGGACAATCTGCGTTTTGCTTGCCCCTCCCCCCGCACACTTTTGTAAGATATTTGTGAGAATTTAGTCCTTATAGCGCTTGTTCGACATGAGGGATGGGTTTTGGGGGTACTTATATTAAGTTACTGATGACGTGCTAACTGAACCACAAAGTGCCCATGATCCTCAGGAGGGGATTATACACAAAGCATGAAAAACCAGTATGCTTTATGAGTCTTTCATGTGATGGCACAAAGACCGCACCGAAGATTCTTGGTTATCAGGAAATCGAAGCAACCTTTGGGGGTTCTTTGTGAGCTTTGTGTTCTTTGTGGTTCAATTTTGTTTTTTCTCCTCTGTGCCTCTCTCGTCTCTGTGGTTTCACCGTACCGCACACCGGGCATATGATGAACCCACATGCATGGGCCCGACTGTGATATAACAGTAATATTATATTTCTACGTCACGCTAGGCGAAATCCCAATTCCTGTAACTTATCAAGAGAGGGCTTCACTGCAATTATGTGGCCGGCTCGTTTGGCATCTAGAAGCACTCCCAATTGATGAAGATACTGGAGTGGCGATGTCCTGCAAGACCACTTCAGGCAAGGACAGCCTCCGCCTTTAGCTCTTCTTCTATTAATCTAAATGAATCAACGCCATAGGTTGGATGGAAAGGAATGCGGAGCGTCTCTGTGAATTCTGTGCCTCTGTGGTTAATAATCGTAGCCGAAAAAATAAAAAACTGTTGGTTGCGGAATAGAACCTCAGTGTCGAGAGGGCGCACAAAGATTGAGTCTCTGCGTCTCTTCTAGTTGCAGCTTCCACCGAGCTCCCTTATAGACCTCTTGATCTCAACGATATCATCTTCAATTCGAGCCAACCGCTTGTTCGCATTTTCATGCAGATCGGATCTCATGCCACGAATCTCATCAAGGGTCTCGTCCTGCGTCTCAATCGTACGGTCTTGCTTCTCAAGCATCCCGTCCTGTTTTTCGATCATCTTATCCTGTTTTTCAAGCATTTTATCTTGCTTTTCGAGCATCATCTTTCCGATGGACAAATTCTCTTTGCTCACCATTAGGTTTTCTTTGCTAACCATCAGGTTCTGCTCGCCTACCTCGATACCTCTATGCAGCAGGCCGACAGCAACATCGAACCTTTCGCCCAGCTCTTCCTGCCAGTCTCCCCTCAAGATCTTAAAGTACAGAAACTCGCCCGTCGCGGCAGACCAATTTACCTTCAGCTTCTGTACTCTGATTGGCCCATCCTGGATATTTATGGCCTTCAAAAACTCCTTTAAGGCATCCTCCTCTCCTTCGGCCACGATGCTTACGTCGTATGGCTCCAGGTTTTGGACGGTGCCGGAGAGCCCCAGGTTGCGGGCGATCTTCCAGACGGCATCCCGGAATCCAACCCTCTGGACGTCTCCCCCAGCAATGATCTCCACGCGAATCATATCAACCTCGCAGGGTCCTTTGGCCATGGGTTGTACACCAGACTCATCAAGTCAGTCCTTTCTCTTTCAATTTCGTTTTTTTTGGGTCCTCTGCGGTTTCGTGGTTGCACTGCACAGTGCTGGCTGCAAACCGACAGACGGAACCACAGAGGAACAGAGACACAGAGATTTTTAGCTTTTTCAGGGAGCTCGATCTGTAATCTTCAAAAGCCCGAGCTATCTGGCCATCCCCTCTTATCACAACCTCAATTCAGATGATGGCCGAGAATAGCTCCCAGAGAACTATGCAATTCATTTTAATATTATTTGCCTTTTGAGAGAGTATGATCATTACAAAGATTTAAAAAGATTTCGATCGATTATTGCCATGGCGATCTGCAGGAATCAACCACGAGCATACGCAGGACGAATGGTATCAGGAGAAAAAGGAGGGAATTGCTCGGCTCTATGACTCTGTGTGGGAATCGTAGAGCGATGGTGGAATCCAGGGGGGTTTAACGGGAATAAAACCACAGAGTCAAGAGAGCGCACGGAGGACGAACGAACGGAGACGACTATCCCGGAAGCAATTGGGTGGGCTTTCTTAGGTTGTATGGAAAGGAAGGCTGAGCGTCTCTGTGAACTCTGTGCCTCTGTGGTTCATAATCGTAGTCGAAAAATCAATCCTGGCGGTTTACGTGAATAAATAATCGGAAACAGCAAAGAGTCTCTCATATTTTCTTTCTCATCCAAAAACTCCCCGGAGAAATTTTCCCCTTCTTATAAGAACTAAAAGCCGCCTCCAATTCATTAGAATGCATAAGGTTCATGTAGTTTCCCATCCATAATACTTCAAAAGCCTGATTATAAATTAGAAATGCCTGTAATAAATATTGCTCATTCCAGAATCTGAAGTCCTCTAATATCCATTCTTTGGGATATTCCGCGGGCAAGAATATATCATGAATATGAACCAAAACCCCTTTTTTAAGTTTTGGCATTATATTGAGATATTCGTACTGGACATCGCTTCCAATCATCAATACATGGCTTGAGTCGATAAACAGTATATCATTCTTATTTAGTTCATTAAACCTGCACGACGGAACGTCCTGAATTTTTGCAGTAACAAGCTTTGAAAGTCCATGAAAGCCAGACTTCAGGGTATCATTCGGATAAGGTTCAAAGGCGATCAGCTCACAATTATCATAACCCTCTTCCTCATTTTTTAAAACCGCTTGAGCGGCCAATAGGGTTGAATATCCTGATCCTATCTCGAATACCTTTCTGGGCTTAAAATGTCGAATCATGCAATACAAGATTTCAGCATCTACCGATTCAAAAGCACCATTATTTAAATAGTATTGATGAGGAATCGATGTTTTATCTCTGGGAATCTTTTCATATTCATCTTTAAATTTCGAGGAAAACATCGCGAGAAGCTTAATTTGTTCCTCCTCGTTGATATCAATACCATTGAGGTCCGACGGTTCTTTCCATAAATCCATTTTCAACTTTCTCGTGTCAGGAATCGGGATGTAGAAATGGTTTGGTGTCAAATGAAGTCCCATTTTTTGAAAAAATAAGAAGGCCTTCCTTCTTGATAGGTTCAAAGCATGATTATATATTTTATTGGCTTTGCTCATTTTATGTATACACCCTGCATGGTTCGCTGTCACTTCGCTTGTTTTCTCTTTTGGGCACACTATGCATGCGTTCTCTTATATACCGCTATCCGTCCTGCTCGACATCATGTTTAATCGCTAAGGCCATTTCGGTGAGAAATGCTCCCAATCACGTCTCTGTAAGCTCTGTGCCTAGTTGGCGAGATCTCCGTTGGATATGGGGTGTCATCATATTCATCAGATTAGTCCTTTCTCTATTGGTCTCTTCCTGCCTGTTTGGCGTCTGGTCCATCTTGCCGCCCAGGTTCCCGAATCCATTCTTTGCGGTGGTATTAAGGTTTTCGAAGCTATCCTCAGTGAGGTCATGGTTGGGCACTTCCCCTCGTTTTGACGAGGAACAGACAACAGCTTAACTGACTCGTACAAGCAAATACAGGGACACGGTATCGGAGGCATATGAGATCGGGCAACCGATCTAGGTGATAAGATGACAAATGAACCTCTCCTCCCGTACCTGGGGTGCCAGCACGCGAATATGTGCCACAGTGTAGTCAGCATGAAGAGTCAGCCACCCTTACGCCTCGCGACTTTTTGCGTAGAGGCAAGCCGCGCCCTTCAGGAAGCGGTAGTTGACTATCTCGACGCCATCAGGAAGACGCTCTCTGACCTCTTTTGGACCTGCAATCTTCCGGAAAGCTGAGTGTTGTCCTGATCCCTGAGAGTATTGGGCATCGACATTATCCGCATGGATGAGTGCGTTCTTGACTGCAATTGCTGAGGTGAACCACTCAGATTCGTCCTTCTTCTTTCCCTCAGCAATCACCAGGACACTACCAACACTCTTATCAAGGCGGTCCTGGATAATGCCGGCCGGATCCATCTCATCGGCAAGAGTGATTGCTTTAACCCTGTATCCGACCCCCGGCACTCTGCCCGATAAGAAAGCCGCCAGCCGGATCATTGTTGAATCGTCCTCTATGTTCTAGATGTTTGGTATATATTTAGCTATATCGCCGCGCACATTGCGATCTGCGTCCCTCCTCCCGCAGCGCTGCGAATGCATCCGCTGCCCGGCCAACCAGCGCCCATACTAAATTGGAGCCGATGACTCCCGTTCCTCCCCTGACCAGTGCTTTCATTAATTGATATCTTTTTTTGATTCTTATTGATATGTCATCAAATCGGTATCATGAATTGGAGGTCAAAAAGACCGGGCTTTGCGCGTCCTTTGTGATCTTTGTGTTCTTTGTGGTTTAATTCCGCTTTTTTTGTCCTCTGCTTCTGTGTGGTTTTGCGGTTGCAGTGCACGGTGCCGGGGCTGCAAACTAACGGACGGAACCACAGAGGCCTAAAGAGCAGCTATGCGAACAAACCAGTCTTCGCTCAATCCTTTATTCAATATCTTTTCGCATTATAAAAGAGAAAATTAAATATTATTTCTTGTCAGAACATGAATGCATAGCTGTCGACGAGTATGAAATTTTCTTAATAGTCATTATCCATTTATTTTTTCGATTTTTTGGAAAGAATTAATCAACTAATCACCATTTTCTTGCAGCTATCTCGCCTTGGATCAATCATCCAGACGGGGAAAGGTTTTTAATTGGGATCAACGATACTTACCTGAAATTTGGGGGCAGAAAAATCATGAGAATAATTGCAGATAACTTAGGTGCTGATCTTGCTACCCTTCTGAGAACCATCAGAATCATCGAACCAGAGCTATGGAGTTCAAGCAATAGACGCTTTTTGCTTCCCAGAAAGCTGGGCGATTTGGATAACCCGGAGTATTTGAGGGAGATTAACGAAAAGGTCCAAAAGCTGCAGCATTATAGATATTTGCTCAATTCCGGATCGATAACCAATTCAGAATATGCCTCACTGAAAGATCAACTGCTCTATGGCGAATGCGAAGGCTGCTCTGCCTGCAGTTGCATTGGATTGGATGAATCGCAGCTTTAGCCTTAATCTCTGAATCATCCCCCAGTTGAATGCCCATTCATGATAAAAGCTGAAAAGTGTTGAGATATTCGAGAGCAACCGCATGAAGACAATACAAAGATATAAGCAATTATGAAGATCAGCGAAACTGCCAAATAGTTCAAGCAATATGTTTATGGATAGCATGAAGCTAAAAGTCACAATCACCGGCGAAAACGTGCACAACGTGGGCTACAGATATTTTCTCATGACCAGTGCCATAGACCAGGGTCTGGATGGTTTCAACGCCCGCAATACTATGAAGGGAAATGAACAGCAGGTAGTGGCCCTGATCGAGGGCAATGAAGAAGCAATTGCAGGCTTCAAGAAGCTAGCAGAGAGCCAAAGGCCGGAGCACTCCCTGGTATCGAGCATCGTATTTGAGGATACCAATAGCAATGTCATGAAGACAGGAGAATATGCCCAGGTTTGCACCGCAATCCAGCTAAACAAGGCTATCCCGCTGCTATTGGATATGAGGGATGATCTGAAAGAGATGAAGGGTGATATGAAAGAGATGAAGGGCGATATAAAAGAGATGAAGGGCGATATGAAAGTTGTAAGGAAGAACACCGACATAATACCTCAGATTCATGAAGAAATCAAAGGCATGAGAGAGGATATCCAGCCGGGATACGCAGCGCAATTCAGGCTGGTGCAGGCCGATATCCGGGCGATAAAAGAGCGTCTGGGCATGTCCTGATTTGAATTATGCTTCTTTTCTCTGTCATCCCCTAAACCAACCACAGTCTCCTTTAACCCTGATATAAGGCCTGTATTCCGGGCTCGTATCCAAGTTCATTTCTTGCCGCGGATATATCCGCTAGAGAATCCTGGATTTCCCCCGGCCTTGGCTTCTCGTACATCAACCCAATCCAAGTCCCACGAAGATGAAAATGGGAATCGACAGCCGAATACTCTGAAGCCGGATCCTGCCTGGGCCCATAAACACTAAAAAATCGCAGGCATACCGTCCTTAATCCATAGAGCCCAGAGAGACCCTAGCATAATATTCGCCTGTGATCTTGCCCGCAGCATAAGGATACAGTGGATCGGGCATCAGGTCCTTGCGCTTGGGCCCGCGCAGGCTCATCTCCGTAAACGGCGGAAGATGATGCGTACACCAACTTTTTAGCCCCGCAATCCCTGGCTGCGAAAAGGATTATTCAAGGCGCCATCGATATTGGCCGCATTGGAGGCCAGGAGATCATTTACAGACCTCTGGAATAAGAGATTTCTGCAAATAGGCTCCAACTATTATGTTCATCTCCCTGGAATAAGAGAGAGGATTGCCAGCCAATATGGACTCTAACTCAAGATAGCAAACTACTTAAAAAATAGAAACCCCAATACTGATCAGATAAGCAGGTGCATAAGAGAAATGACCGAAGGAGAAACCGTTAGGCTGAAGGCATCTGAGGCCAATCAGGGCGATGTAGGAAAGGGCATTGTCAGGATGGGCGACGAGTTCATGGAACGAATCGGCATCCGTCCCCTGGATGTAGTGGAGATAATCGGATCGCGACCCACAGCTGCTCTGGCCGTGAGCGCCTACACCCAGGACCAGGGCATCGACATGATCAGAATGGACGGTCTAATTCGATCCAATGCCGGAACAAGCATCGGTCAGTATGTAGAGGTCAAGAGGGCGACCTGGGAAGAGGCCAAGCATGTAACGCTGGCCCCCGTCACCCAGGGCATGCAGATCTTCGCCCCGGGCGATGTCCTCACCAAGGTCTTCAACGGCCGACCGCTATTAAGAGGCGATGTCATCTCCACCACCAGCGTGAGAAAGCCCCCCACCGATTCCATGGGCAGGGAGACCATGTTCGAGGAGATCTTCCGGGGCTTTCTTGGTGCTCAGGCCTTTGGCCTGGGGGAGATCAAGCTCCGGGTGGTCTCCACCAGCCCGGGCGGAATCGTCAAGATCACCGAGGGGACGGACATAGAGCTCCTGCCCCAGGCGGTGGAGACGCCTGAACGCTCTGTGCCCTCAGTGGTCTACGAGGACGTCGGCGGCCTCAAGCCGGTGATAACCAAGGTCCGGGAGATGATTGAGCTTCCGCTGAAGCATCCAGAGCTCTTCGACCGCCTGGGCATCGATCCGCCCAAAGGAGTGCTGCTGCACGGCCCGCCCGGCACGGGAAAGACCATGCTGGCCAAGGCAGTGGCCAATGAGAGCGACGCCTACTTCATAAGCATCAACGGCCCGGAGATCATGTCCAAGTACTATGGGGAGAGCGAGAAAGCCCTCAGAGACCTGTTCGAGGAGGCGGAGAAGAACACTCCCGCCATCATCTTCTTAGACGAGCTGGACTCCATCGCCCCCAAGAGAGGAGATGTCACTGGAGAGGTGGAACGGAGGGTGGTAGCTCAGCTCTTATCTCTCATGGACGGGCTGAAGGAGAGGAAGAACGTCATAGTCATCGGCTCAACCAACCGTCCCGAGGCCCTGGACATGGCACTGCGCCGGCCGGGAAGGTTCGACCGGGAGATCGAGCTGGGCGTTCCGGATATGGAAGGAAGGCTGGAGATCTTCCAGATCCATACCCGGGGCATGCCCCTGCACGAGGACGTGGTCCTGGAGGACTATGCAATAGAGACCTACGGCTTCGTGGGAGCGGACATCGCTGCGGTCAGCCGTGAGGCGGCGATGAACGCCCTGCGGCGTATCCTGCCACAGATCGATCTGGACGAGCCCACCATTCCCAAGGAGATCTTGGACCGGCTCATAGTGCAGAAGAGCGACTTCGAGGCCGCCCTGCGGGAGATTCAGCCCTCGGCGATGAGAGAGATCCTGGTGGAGGTCCCCAATGTGAGCTGGGAGGACATAGGTGGCCTGGAGAGGGTCAAGGATCTGATGGTGGAAGCAGTTGAATGGCCGCTGCGCAATGCGGAAAGCTTCCAGCGCCTGGGCATTGATGCCCCCAAGGGAATCCTGCTCTACGGCCCGCCGGGCACGGGAAAGACCATGCTGGCAAAAGCGGTGGCCAATGAGAGCGAGGCGAACTTCATAACCGTCAAAGGGAGCGCACTGCTGTCCAAGTGGTACGGAGAGAGCGAGAAGAGAGTAGAAGAGATATTCAGGAAGGCGAGGCAGGTTGCTCCTTCCATCATATTCTTAGACGAGCTGGATGCCTTGGTCCCCGTCAGAGGGGGAGCGATGGGCGAGCCCCATGTCACCGAGAGGATAGTCAACCAGCTGCTAAGCGAGATAGACGGCCTGGAGGAGCTGCACGGAGTGGTGGTGATCGGAGCGACCAACCGGCCGGATATCATCGATCCTGCTCTTCTCAGGCCGGGAAGGTTCGATGAGCTGATACTGGTGCCCGTGCCGGACCGCGAGTCCCGGCGCAAGATCTTCCAGGTCCATCTGAAAAAGTCGCCCCTGGCAGATGATATCGACGTCGAGGAGCTGCTCGAGCAGACTGATCAGTATACGGGCGCAGACATCGCTTCCCTGGTCAGAAAGGCCGGGCGCCTGGCCCTCAGGGAGGATATGGCCGCCACCAGGATCAGCCAGAAGCATTTCCTTGCCGCCTTAGAGGAGATTGGGCCCTCGGTGACTGCGGATACGATGAAATACTATTCATCAATGGCCAGGGAGCTGCGCAAGAAGGCCTCCAGAGAGGTAGAGAGAGCTGATATATACGCTTGAAGCAAAAACCGGAGCGTCGAGAACTTCCGACATAAGAATAGCAGTGGAGAGTGCGGGGATTGGATAACAAACTCGGTTCAATCACCCATCTTTCCTCGGCTTTTTCAATTTTCCTTTAATATTAGGGGTAGACTCATTGCCGGACAAAAGCCTTTTAGACAATAACAATTGTGTAGTGGTCGAATTCGTCAGCCGCTGGAAAGAAGAGGACATAGTGGAGCTGTACCGGGCCGGCGGCTGGTGGAGGGAGTACATGGACCCATCTCATCTCAATGACCTGATTCAGGGAAGCTTTCTATTCGCAGTGGCGGTTGACGGAAGGAGTGGCAGGGCAGTGGGTATGGGCCGGGTGATCTCCGATGGGGTCTCAGATGGGTACATTCAGGATCTGGTGGTTTTAGCCGACTGGCAGAATATGGGATTAGGCAGGATGATAATTGAGAAGCTTATAGAGGGGTGCAGAGCCAGGAAAATCGCCTGGGTGGGCCTGATCGCCGAGCCGGGAAAGGAGGACTTTTACGATTCAATTGGATTTCGCAAAATGCCTGGGCATGTGCCCATGCTCCTGGATTGGGAGGGCCAAGGGTGCTGAGCTCTTGCGACTTCAAGCCGGTGACGCTCTCGGACAGGGACTTTTTCGTCCAGCACTACCGCCGGTTCCCTCAGAGGCACAGCGACAACACCTTCACCAACATGGTCTGCTGGAACTATTACGCCAACTACCGGTATGCTATTGTCCAGGACTGCGTGCTCCTCTCCAGCACCATTGCCGGCAAGACCCGCTACCGTCCTCCCATCGGGCCAAGAAATCCGGATCTCCTCCATGAGGTTCTGGCCCTCGCTCTGAAGAGCGATGAGACGAGGCCCTTTGTGGTGCTGGACCAGGAGACGCTGGAATGGATAAGCGGTATCTATCCGGAGCTGCAGTTTCAGCCCGAGAGGATGTACTTTGATTATGTCTATCTGGCGAATGATCTGGCCCATCTGCCTGGAAAGGGATACTCGACCATCAGGCGCCAGCTCAACCAGTTCATGAAGACCTGCAGTCCCCTGGTCGAGGAGTTGGGGACAGATAATATCGAGGAGATAAACGATTTCGTAGAGCAGTGGTGCGAGTGGAAGGACTGCGATTCAAACCCGGATCTGGCATCGGAGAAGGATGCCCTGTGCTTTGCCCTGGCCCATTATCGGGAGCTTGAGCTGTCGGGAATAGCCATCCGCTCGGAGGGAAAGATCGGGGCCATATCCCTCTTTGAGGGGCAAAACGAGGATACAGCGCTGGTCCACTTCGAGAAGGGGCTCCCTGACTGCAAAGGAATCTACCGGGCGATAAATGCCGAGACGGCCAAAATCCTGGCCAAAAAATACACCTATATCAACCGGGAGAGCGATATGGGTGTGGAGGGGATCCGGGAGGCGAAGATGCGCTATCATCCTCATCATATGGTCCAGGTGCATATGCTCGGCCGGGAAGAGCTGGAGAAGGTGGTCTGACCAAACTCATTTGCCGCTCTTCAGAGCCTGAAGGCAAGGTTCAAATGAGGGAAAGGATCATCATGGGTCTGGAGCTGATTTAATTATGCACAGCCATGATCATAGCCATGATTCAAAGGGCCACGACCTGAACCGCCATGAGGTAGAGCACCTCCTGGAGCACTGGATAGAGCATAACCAGAGCCATAGCACCTCTTTTCGGGAGAGGGCGGCTCAGGTTGCCAGGGTGAGTGAATTGGCCGCCCAGGACATAAACCGGGCAGCTGAGCTCATGGACGAGTGCACAGAGATGCTGAAGAAGGCATTGAAGGATCTGTAAGAGGAGCCGGAAGAGATGGAATTGGTATATATTTATCCCATGGATAAAAGCAAAGATATGCAGAAGATGCTGGACGAGGAGTTCTGGAAGCGCCTGGGGCCCACGGTGAGGGACTGCAAAGCCATGGGCCTGGACAAAGATGGCATGTGCATCTACATCAAAGTCAAGGACGAGCTGGCAGCAGAAGCCAAAAAGCTCCTGGCAGATACGGCAGCCGAGGAACTCAAGGGCGAGGAGGGC
>NZ_DAIK01000080.1:0-7265 GCF_002496085.1 Methanosaeta sp. UBA458
CTCGGACCCTCTTTCCCTTCAGTATCCCGGCAGCCGCCTCCAGGTCTTCCAGTCTGCCATTGGTGCAGGTGCCTATGAAGGCCTGATCTATCTTTAGCCCCGCCAATTCTGAGACCGGCCGGACGTTGTCCACCCGGAAGGGGGCCGCCACCTGGGGTTCAAGCTCAGCTATATCGTAATCATATTGCTGCTGGTATGAATCCGGATCAGAGAAAACCTGAGTGTACGGCTGGCGCGCCCGGCCACGGAGCCACTCATCTGTCTTCTCATCCGGCGGGACGATGGCCGCTTTTGCCCCCATCTCCACCCCCAGGTTGCAGAGGGTCATCCTTCCTGATATGCTCAGACCTTCAATGGCGGGACCGATATACTCGACCGCCTTGTAGGTAGCGCCATCTGCACCCAGATCTCCTATCACCTGGAGAGCAATGTCCTTGGCAGAGACGAATGGAGCGAGTCTTCCCTCCACCTTTATTCCTATGGTCTCGGGCACCCTGAACCATAACCGGCCAGCGGAGTAGATCTCGGCCATGTCAGTTGCCCCAACGCCTGTGCCGAAGGCTCCAAAAGCGCCATAGGTACAGGAATGTGAGTCCGCTCCCACCAGCAGTGTGCCGGGAAGGGCGAAGCCCTGCTCGGGGAAGACCTGATGGCAGACCCCTGTGCCGCAGTCGAAGAAGTGGGAGATATTCTGCTCGCGGGCCCAGTTCCTCACCTCTCTTTGCAGATCGGCAGCGGTCTCATTGTTGGCCGGGACGATGTGATCGTATGGCACAACCACTCTATCCGGGTCCCAAACCTTTTCTGACCCCATCTCCCGGAAGGATCTGATGGCCAGCACCGATGTCCCGTCATGAGACATGGCATAATCTATTTCCGCCTCCACGATCTCCCCAGGCTCTGCCATCCCGTCATAGCCGGAGGCGCGGGAGAGTATCTTCTGGCTTATAGTCGCCAAGTCCCTTTCTCCACAGTGCTGCTTATGCTCTCATTCAATGGCGATCCTCCATTATCTCAGGCATCTGTTATCGATCTCTTTTGCATTGAATCTCTTCCTCCGAGGGCATCATATAGGCTATATCCTCTGCCGGGTGGCGGTAGAGCCGGGAGCCGAGTCGCTTCTGATCCAGGATATGCCCTATCAGGCCGATGCTGCGGCCCAGAGCAAAGAGGCCGTTCAGATATCCCAGGCGCACCACCTCATCTATCTCCTCTTTGCTGAAGGCGCCGCAGGAACTCATCAGGTCTATGAACAGAATACCGATGCACCCGTCGACATTCAGTATCAGGTTACCTTTCTTGGCGGTGGTGAGCTCTTCTACCTGCAGGGCATAGTTCAGGAGCTCGGTCGAGGGGAAGTTGGCCCGGGCATAGCTTATGAGCAGCTGGACTCTCTTGTCCGGGTTCTTTACGCTCTTGATCTTGTGGCCTATGCCAGGGATGTTAATACCCTTCTTTTTCATCTCGCCCACAAACCGCTCCGGGGCAAGGCCGGTCTCTTGTGCCCGCTTGAACTCCCTGGCGGCATCGTCGATTGCCCCGCCAAACCTGGGGCCGATGGTTAAAAGCCCGCTGCATAACGATGAGATCAGATCCTTTCCCGCACAGGAGGCAACTATGGCATTATGTGCTCCCGAGACCGCCGGGCCGTGGTCCGCCACGATCTGGATGACCAGCTCTATGAAGTGGGCGGCATATTCTGGGAGCTCTTTCTTGAACCATAACAGGCCGATGACCCCACCTATTCCCATCTTCCGGTCCAGGACATCGGATAGCTTCTTTCCTGCATACAGCAGCTCCTCGCCGCTGTCATCGGATATCGTGCAGATGAATGTGGTGGGCTTGCGGATATCGCCAGTGGCCAGAGCTTTGCTGTAGTCCGTGGGGATGCGGGGAACCTCAGGCTCATCGAACTTCTGCACTATACCCCGAGTGAGGAGCATATCGTAGACCTGGCGCACCATTTCCCCATAGTCATCGAAAGACCTGGGCACATATGCTCCTGCCTGGCGGAAGGCATCGTTTTTAGCCTGAGCAGTCTCCTTTTCGGTGTTGGCCTTGGCACCGGCATGGCCAAACTGGACGCTGGCCGGAAGGTAGGGCGAGCAGGTGCCTGTGACCCAGGCCACCAGAGGTTTGGTGATCTTCTTCTCTTTGAGGGCCTGGATGATCATGTACTCGTCCTCACCGCCCAGCTCGCCCAGGCAGGCGATCATCTTGATGGCTGGATTTCTCTCATAGCGGAGGATGTGGTCGAGCATGTTCGATCCGGGATAACGGTCTCCTCCGATGGCCACTCCTTCATAGATGCCATCGGAGTTTCTGGAGATTATATTGAATGCCTCATTGAGCATGCCACCCGATTTGGAGACGAAGCCCACGCATCCCGGTCGATATAGCTTGGAGGCGATGATGTTCTCGATGGTACCGGCGGTGTTCCCTATGCGGAAGGCACCTGCAGTCATCCCCCCCACCGTCGCCGGACCGATGACGATCTTGTCCAGTTTCCTAGCTGTGGCGGCCATCACCCTGGATTGCCTCTCAGGCACGCCTTCGGCGATGACGGCGACGATGCGAATGGTATCCTCCTTCAGCGCTTCCATGGTGGTCTCAAAAGCTGATCGGTGGCTGGCAAAGTTGACCATCACATCTGCCTCTGGATAGGCAAGAGCTGCCAGGGGGATGGTCTTGTACATGGGCAGGATTATCTCTTTGGTTCCCCAAAATGCCTTATGGATCCCGGCTCTGCTTGGATTAATGATAGCCGAGATGCTGGGCGACGAGCGCTTGCAGACATAATCGAAGTCCAGCATGCGCTGGATGGCATTGGTCTGGTAGCCATAGACGAATGCTTTTGTATTTATGTCAAAGAGAACGTAATCTTTCCTGCTCATTGATTCTCCTCCAGTGCCAGGGGGACGATTCTCGTCATGTGGGTCTCCGGTCCGTGAACCTGGATGGGAACGCCAAGCCTTTTGCCCAGATCCCGCATGAGCTTCAAGCCCTGCTCGTAATTCGGCCCTCCCCGGCGCACATAGATCTCAATATCGGCCTCCTGCAGCTTCTGCTGGTACTCCTCCAGGGCCATGACCACTCCCTTGAAGGTCTTGGCCACATCGGTGAAGTTGGCAATGGCCCCACCGATAAGGAGCACCTTCCCGTTGGGATTTTTGCTCCGGGTCATCAGGTCCAGGATGGTACAGGTGTAGTGGTAGGTCTCCTCGGTATTGGGATCACCGCTGTACTCACCATAATTGGCCATCTCATCGGCGTGACCCAAATCGCAGATGGTATCGGCATAGATCACGCTCGCTCCGCCGCCGGCGACCATCGTCCAGACCCTTCCCTCCGGGTTGAGGATGGTGAGCTTCAGAGAGGCTCCGGTCTTGGAGTCGATCTCCTTGATGAAGAGCTCCTCCTTGGAAGGAGTCCTGCCGAATGGTTCAGGGAATGCCAGTTCCGACCATCTCTTCTTTTGCCAGTACTCTTCTGCGTCATCCAGCTTCGCCACCATATCCAGCGGGACGATTCCGCGGCCTGAGAATGTGAAGGGATTGATCTCCACGTAGGCAAAGCCGGTATCGCTATAAAACCGCCATAAGGCGGTGATGAATTCCTCCACCAGCGCTCTCTTATCTCCCAGCTCTGCCGGCAGCTTGGAGCCTACGTCCAGAGCATCGATTCCTTCCAAGGAGTCCACATGGATAGATATTACCTTCTCCCAGTTCTCCTCCACCCCGACGCCGCCATCCATTGAGAAGAAGATGTTGTCCCCTTCATAATCCGAGCTGATAGCCACATAGTACTCCTCTTTGTGGGGTGTGAAAGGCTCTATCAGGAAATAGGACAGCCTCCCGGTTATTCCTCCTATGGTAACCTCTAGGCCCATTTTCTCATTGAGGTATTCCTTTGCTTCCTCCCAGTCCGCATCCAGAAGAACAAGGCCCAGCTTCCCTCTCTTTCCAAAGAGCTGGTCAGGCTTGACCACAAGCCTGGTCGTCTTCAGCCACGGATTTTCTGCCTCAAGCCCTTCTATATCCGTCTCAGGACCAACTAATGCCAGGTTCCCTTTATATGAGAAATCATCGAGGTACTCGGGAAGGTATCTAGCTAGCAGATTCTTTGCGTCATATTCCCTGATGCCTCTTTGTGCCATGTCAAAAACCACCTTCGCCGCCCTAATGCTTTTCTTATTTACAAACTTTTCTCCGGGATAAGATATTTGTTTCGGGAAAATATTGAGATACTTCCAGGGGACTGGCCGAACATGAAGTATCCTGATTCCGAAAAAGCATTTGCTGAACCCGCGGCAGCGGTCTTGGCTGGGATAGAAGAGAGGTATTTAGCCTGCCCCGACTGCCCGCCAGAGCCGAATCTGGACAAAACCAGGGGATGCCGGGACCTGCCCGGAAAGGTAAAAAGGTGCTCCTCCTGCGGAAGAGCGACGCTGGATGCGGTAATGCTGGATGCTCTTCATGTCTTGCATGATTTTGGTCTGCGCGACGAGCGGGAAACGCTGAGAAGCGTCGGATCGCCGCTGGTGGTTGTGGGCTATCCTCTGGCCTACTCCCCCCGCCTGGGGCCGGACAGCCTGATCATCCAGGGGGAGAACATATCCCGTGAGGCTGCCCAGGCAATGGTGCAACGGATACCGGAGATCAGAGGGGTTATCCTCTTCCAGGGCGTTCCTGGAATGCATAAAAAAGGCACAAAGCCCCTGGAGAATGCACTCTTAGCCGGATCCGATCTGAGGGCTGACGTCTGCCAGAGCCTCTTTGGCGAGCTTGTCATCTACAAGAGCCAGTCGAAGATTCATATTGAGTTCTCCAGGCAGAGCGCCCCCAAGATGAGGATCATAGAGCAACTCATGCTGCAGGGAAAGGCATCCCGGGTGGTGGATGGGCTGTGCGGTCCGGGAACGCTGGGGCTGATGTGCGCCCTGGCCGGCGCCAAGGAGGTAGTACTGAACGATGTCTGGCTGCCCGCGTTGCAAAACGTTCTCCTCAACCTAAAGGCCAATCGAGATCTTCTGGGGATAGAGAGAATAGAGTATCCTCAGGTCTCCTCGCATGAGGTCGGAACGGAACCGGTGCTGGTAGGCCGTGCCAGTGGTGCCTGCAATATTGAGGTCTATCATGGCGATCTTGCCAGGCTTTTTGAGAGGGCCTCGCCCGCTGACCTCTGCCTGATCGATCATTTTCCGGGAATGGATACCAGAGAGCTTGAGAAGGCCTGCAGATGCTGCAAAAAAGTAGTGCTGATCTGATTAAATGGGACAGCGCGGATTCGAACCGCGGTCCAAGAGTCCCAAACCCTCGAGGATAGACCAGGCTACCCCACTGTCCCAACAGCGAGTGCTCCTTGTGGTATGTTGTCTTTAAAAGCCTTTTGCTAACCTCTTTTCTGCCCTGGCGACAAGATTTTTTCGGTTGATCTTCTTGACCAGGTAGGCGGTGGCCAGTCCGCCAATGGCGGTGAGCATCCAGAGCTGAACGAGCCGGATGAGGATGGTTGCCGCAACTGCTGTATGCACGGGGATTCCAATGGCAGTGAAAAGAGTGCTCATTACAATATCGACAAGCCCCACACCGCCGGGGAGGAATATGGGCAGCATCTGCAGGAATATCATGACCGAATAGACTGCCAGAACTGCCCAGAATGAGACGATGACGCCCATCGACCGGAAGACCACAACTGCAACCGTGGTCATGCACAGCCAGCCTGCCAGTGCCCAGAAGGTGCTGATGAAAAGGGTCCTTTTATGCTCCGCCAGCAGCATCATGGAATGATGAAACCTGCCCAGTATGCGGCTGCATTGATTCTGGTCTATATGCACATGCAATATGCGCTCGGCGTGCTTGATGATGCTGAATGCAATTATCTCCAGCCAGTTGTCGGCAAAGCAGATGCCAAAGAATGTGGCATTCAGGAGGAGCAGGACCAGGGCAATGGCATAGCATGTGGCCAGGGCCCAGGGAGGGGCATTTGTGACCAGGTCCAGATATGCGAGGCCAATGGCCGTTCCCAGGAAGAAGGGGATGGCGGTGATGATCCTGGTCGTGGCTACAGTGGCAGAGGACTGGTCGATACGGCATCCGCCATCAAGCTTTTCCAGGAAGTAGACCCGGGTCGTCTCTCCGGAGAAGCTGCCCGAGGGGATGAGATTGTTCATGAAGCCGCAGGACAGGTAAATCAGGAAGATGTCTTTGACGGGCACTTTATAGTTGAACTTGAGGGCAATGGCCCTCCAGGCCAGTGCATCGCATAATACCCCCAGCAGGGCGAGAACTACCGCCAGAGCAAAAAGGCTGATAGCCGCGCTCCTCAGAGTATCGATTGCATCCTGGTAGCCGGCATAGTAGAGATAAAGAGAGTAGATGAAAAGGCCTACAGCGATTAGAGCTATTGATTTTTTTGGATGGATTATAGGAAGCTCTATATCGCTCTTCACCTGCAGGCTAACGGGAGGGATGGTTAAAAATATTCCGTTTGGACTACTGGGGCCCAATCGATCTAATCACAACCTTTTTAAATCCTGATCTGATAGGGTGATCCCATGGGAAAGACAGGAAGCGTAGAATGGGTCAAGATCAAGGGCAGAAAGGGCCAGGTCAGGCAGGTAACCAAGGCCGAGACCACTTATAAGAAGCCCGGTCCGATGCAGAAATATACCGCCTCTGGTTCCAGAGTAAAGAAGATAAGGAGATCAATAAAGGCCACTCAGATCAGAACATGATTTCCCAGGACGTAGTGCTGGTACGCTACGGGGAAATCGCTCTCAAGGATAGCTGGACCAGGCAGAGCTGGGAGCGTATCTTAAAGAGCAATATAGCCTTTTGTTTGAATAAAGCCGGTGTGGATCACAGGATCTCCGGGAGCGAAGGCCGGATCTTCGTCCATACCCCAGATGTGAGGGCGGCCGCGATTGCCTCCCAGGTTTTTGGAGTTGTCTCCGCGAGTCCTGCCCAAAGTGTGCCCTCCAACCTGGAGGATATAAGCCGGGCGGCAGTGGAGGTGGCGGCGAAGACGATGGAGAGGGCAATGCAGTCAGGCGCAGCCATCCAGACATTTGCCATCCGGCCCCGGAGGTTTGGGGTCCCGTTCTCCAGCGTAGAGATTGGACAGAAGGTGGGCGAAGCGGTTCGACTGGCCACTGGCGCATCTGTCAACCTCAGGGACCCTCAGATGGAGATATTCGTCGAGGCGAGAAGAGAGGGGACATACATCTTCACCGAGGTCACGCCGGGCCTGGGTGGCCTGCCCAT
>NZ_DAIK01000040.1:0-13136 GCF_002496085.1 Methanosaeta sp. UBA458
TCAGGCCGGAGTAGCTTACGTACAGAGTCTACAATACGATCTCCATCATATCATGCCCTAGCGGCCATTTCTTTAGAGCCTCCTCATGGGGCGGATACAGATGGCTCAGATGGGTGAGGATCAGCCTCTTAGTTCCCAGCCTCTCCGCCAGCTCCATGGCTTCGTCTGCGGTCATGTGCTTGCTAATAGTATAGCCCGGCGGGGTTATGGCATCGGCCAGCATCAGGTCAGCGTCCCTCATCAGCTCCAGGCTCTCTTCAGGGAGCTCCATCTTGGTGTCACTGGTAATGACCACTACCTTGCTTCCATTGTCTATCCGCACCCCCACGGTCTCAATGGGGGGGTGGTTGACATTGAAGAGGGTGAACTGCATTCCTGCTATCTCGAAGGGCTGGCCGGCTATGACATCATGACGCACTGGGGCCAGGAAGTAGAGGTAATTGAGTATGTAGTCCATAGTATTCTTCAGAGCATAGACGTCCACGTGGCTCTGCACCCGATGGAAGTCTCCGAAGCCCGCATAATGATCATAATGGGCATGGGTCCAGATCACCCCGTCCACGCTCGCTATATCCTTTTTCAAGAGCTGCCATCGCAGGTCAGGGCTCGAGTCCACCAGCACCCGGCCGTCCTCCTCGTCCGACTCCAGCAGGATTGAAAACCTCATCCTTCGGCTGCGCCCTCCCCGGAGGGCATCCATGCAGGCTGGACACTTGCAGCCGATCTTGGGAGTGCCAATGGCGTCGCCTGTGCCCAGGAGGGTGACCTTCATGCCTCAATGCTCCGTTTGTAGTCCGATATCCTCTGGCGGAAGTCATCTATGGAGTTCAGGAGGTCCTGATGGCATAGCTCCTTTCTGTTCTCCAGTAGTGCATTGAGCACCGCCTCTCTGATCACAAGCCGCAGATCTGAGCCCGAGTAGCCATCGGTCATCTTTGCCAGCGTTGTGGTATCCACATTGGCATTGATGGGCTCCAGTATCTTGTCTAAGATCCTCTTTCTCGTCTCCTGGTCGGGCAGGGGGAAGTTTAGCACCTTGTCAAACCTTCTCCAGGCGGCATAATCCAGCAGCTGGGGGTGGTTTGTGGCCGCAAGAAGGAGGACGCCGTGCTCGACCAGGTTGATCTCGTCTATGGCCTTTAGCAGAGTGTTGACCGCTCTTTTCATGGCACCGTGCTCGTCTGAGGTTCTGGTCTTGGCCACGAAATCGAACTCATCGATGAGAAGGATGCAGGGGCTGAGCCTCTTGGCAAGCTCGAATACCTTGTCTATGTTCTTGGATGTCTCCCCCAGGTACTGGCTGGTGATCATGGAGAGGCGGACCTCTACAATTGGGAGAGAAAACCAGCTGGAGAGCGCCCGGGCAGTGGAGGTTTTTCCCGTTCCCGGCGGGCCGACGAATAGTAGCTTGCCGATCTCGAACAGGCCTATCTGGCGCAGGTATTCTCTGTTCTCCAGCGCCTTTCCCGTCTTTTCGATCTCCGTCTTCTGATCATCGGTCAGGATCAAACCGGAGATGCTGTCTCTTACATCCTCTGGCGCTTTGATGTAAGCCAGCTTGAGAAGCTCATCTGCCTCCTTTTGGTCCTTGCACAGCTCTTTTATGCGGGCGTCGATCCACTCGCGGTCTGCAGAAAGTGGCTTGTTGCCGTTCTTGGCCTCGGAGTAGCTTACCCCCATGGAGTCATAGTTCTCATAAAAGTAGGCAAGAGCGGGATTGGATCTGATCCTGGCAAGATCCTTCTGATTGGCAAACCACTTCGCGGCCACATCGAATACCGTGAGCCTTAGCTGCGAACCGAACTCCTCGAAGGATACAAAAGTAAGATCCTTGATGGCCGCTTTGACGTTATCTATGCCGTAGATCTTCTGAACATCGCTGCTGGTTACGTAAATCGGCCGCTTTACGCTCTTGGTATTCGCATCGAAATAATGCTTGCGAATATTGGGTGGCAGGTCGTCCTCAGTCAGGTTCTCCTTGCGGTTGTATATGTCTGCGGTTAAAAGCAGCTCTGCAACCTCAATTGCTCCGCACTTATCTAGATCATTCTCTGAGCCCATCTATTTAACTCCCCGGAACTGAACTAAAGCAGTGGACCATAAAATGAGATAAAGCTTTCTGTGGTCTGGCCGCAGAATGGGCCGGACAGGATGCGCCATATGCCCACTGGCCGCAGATCTCGCGATCCTTCGCCAGAAGAAAATCCTGGGCAAGTGATTGCTCCTGGACCGGCCTTAAGCCAAACGTACAATGCCTGCCTTCTCGCAGGGTGGCAGCGTTGGCGCCTTTTCTTCATCGAGCCCGGATGCAATTCTCATGCTCTACTCGTCGAGTTTTGCATTACAGGTAGCGCCAAGCCCCGAAAATACAGCCAATAGCAGCACGTCTCCCTTATAATTCCATAGGTCGAATCCGAAGCCATCAACTGTGTCTGCCGACTTTTTGTAATCTTTCTCATCCAGAAGACTGATTGCCAGCTTCCTCATGCAATCGTTTCGATCTTTCACATAAAGTATATTTGGCTCTACGCTGAATTATGTGGGTGAGGTCCGGCAGAGAATATAGCCTCTGTTCCTCTGTGACTCTGTGGTTGGGTCAGAGAATAGCAGCTCACAACTGAGGCTAAGCTCATGTCTACGGAGATGGAAGGACGGGCTCTGGACGGCAATTCTGGACTGTTGCGGCAGCAACAAGAGAATCTTTTTGTGGATATAGTCGTGAAAAATCTCAATGTTCCGCCCAGGGCAATATATAAACTATTAATATAAATTAATTAGATCATGGACATAAGGCCTGGAAATGAACATAATGTATAATTCTGACCGACATCCTTATAGCTTCGTCATTGCTACGTGCTACCACATGCCATATTGGTCCCTTAACGATCTAAGGGGCTGTCTGCGCAATCAGGAAATGCAAAAGCTGAAAGGTTCGCTGCATTAGCTCTGCAGCGAGCAAATAGGCTATAACAATGAGGTTGGTGTTATGCATGCTAGGCATTGAGGATCCTTGGATCTGGGGCGTTTATATTCTCTGTATTCTTAGCGCGCTTTTATGCGTGATCTACGGCACCATTAAATGGAATAAGGGCGGTGAGGAGGAGGCAGGGGAGATCTCCGAGGAAGCCGCCTGGGAATTGGAGGAGGAAGAGATGCAAGAGAAAGAGCTGGGGCTGTGATCGGATGAATCTACTTTTATTCAACGTCATCATATTAATATACCTTCTGGTCACTCTCTATCTCGGCTATCGTGGATGGAAGGGCACAAAGGACACAGAGGGTTATCTTGTCGCAGGAAGGAAGGCCCATCCTTATATCATGGCCATGAGCTATGGTGCCACATTCATCAGCACCTCGGCTATAGTCGGATTCGGCGGAAATGCAGGGCTTTTCGGCATGGGTTTGCTCTGGCTCACGTTTTTCAACATATTTGTTGGCATTTTCATAGCCTTCGTCTTTTATGGCAAGAGGACCAGAAAGATAGGCCACAACCTCAATGCTATGACCTTCCCAGAGCTATTAGGAAAGAGATTCGACAGCAGATTCGTTCAGTACTTCAGCGGCGTGGTGATCTTTCTTGGAATGCCTCTCTATGCGGCGGTGGTCTTGATAGGAGCAGCGCGTTTCATGGAGACCACCTTAGCCATAGACTTCCATGTGGCTCTGTTGATATATTCTGTCATCATCGCCGCCTATGTTATCTGGGGAGGGCTTCGTGGGGTCATGTATACCGATGCCTTTCAGGGTACCATTATGTTCTTTGGCATGGCTTTTCTCCTTTTCATGACCTATGCTCATCTGGGAGGAATAACCGTCGCTCATCAGGCACTTACAAACATGGCCCATCTCGTCCCAGAGAATCTCGCTTTGATGGGCCATACTGGATGGACGGAAATGCCAACTCTCGGCAGCACCTGGTGGTGGACGCTGGTCTCCACCATAGTTTTAGGGGTGGGAATAGGGGTTTTAGCCATGCCGCAGCTCGCAGTCCGGTTCATGACAGTCAAGTCCAGCAGGGAGCTGCACCGGGGAACCCTGATCGGTGGGGTATTCATTCTTTTCATGACCGGTGTCGCCTTCACAGTAGGGGCCCTCTCCAATGTCTTCTTTTTTAACACCCAGGGTGACATAGCCATCACTGTAGCCAAGGGCAATGCCGACAGCATAATTCCTATCTACATCAATGCCGCAATGCCGGAGTGGTTCGTCTACCTCTTCATGCTCACCCTCCTGGCAGCAGCGATGTCCACATCAAGCTCTCAGTTTCATACTCAGGGAAGCGCCATTGGTAGGGATATTTACGAGACGATCAGCCATAAGAAGGGCGGAAGCTCAATAATGGTCACCAGGGCAGGTATAATAGTTGCCATGGTAATTGCCGTCACCCTCGGCTATATCCTTCCAGATAACATCATCGCCCGGGGCACAGCTATCTTCTTCGGCCTTTGCGCATCCGCATTCCTTCCTATGTATACCGCGGCCCTGTACTGGAAAGGAGCTACCAAAGCAGGAGCCATTGCCGGCCTGTTGACGGGAACATTTGTAACCATCTTCTGGTATCTGTTTGTCCATAAAGCGGAGGCAGTGCCTTTGGGAATAAGCAAAATGCTCCTGGGAAGAGATCTGCTGATCACACAGATGCCCTGGCCGGTGGTGGACCCGATCCTGGTCGCTTTGCCTCTGGCGATGCTCGCAACCATTGCCGTGAGCTTGATCACCAAGAGAATGGACAAAAAGCACCTAGATGAGTGCTTCAAGGGAATGAGATGATCGACAACCACCTCATCTCATTCTCCTCAGAGCTTCCAAGAGCCTCCAGCTCTGCAGTATTTAAGCCTGATTCTAGCTTAGATGTTATAGAAAAGCAGGCAGAAGACCTCTCTCCTTTAGGGAATGAATGCCGCAAGTACTGCTGTTAAGCTCAAAAACTATATATCATATAACAGCTTAACTATATCTATGTCTATGCTTAAGGCATATAAATTTAGGATCTATCCAACCAAGTCCCAAAGGACAAAGATGGAGCGGACTCTAGATCTATGCCGATGGACATATAACGAAACTTTGGAAATCCGCAAGACCGCCTGGGAGGACGAAGGTAAGTCTCTGAGCAAGTACGAAACAAATAACTTGCTTCCGGAATGGAAAGAAAACAAACCGGAGCTTAAAGAGGTCTTTTCCCAGGTTCTCCAGAATGTCCATGAGCGTGTGGACCTGGCGCTCAAAGCCTTCTTCAGGCGTGTCAAGGCCGGGGAGAAGCCTGGATATCCCCGTTTCAAGGGCATAGGTCGATATGACTCTTTCACCTATCCTCAGAAAGGATTCAAGGTCGATTCTGGAAAGTTGTATCTTTCCAAGATCGGGGAGATCAAGATCAAGCTCCACCGGCCCATAGAAGGCAAGATCAAACGGCTAACTGTTCGCCGGTCAGCAACTGGGAAATGGTATGCGTGTTTCTCAGTAGATCTGGAAGATCTGCCCAAACCACCCTGGAAAGACGGCTCTCTGGTGGGCGTAGATGTCGGTTTAGAGTCCTTTGCCACCCTCTCCAACGGCGTGAAGATAGCTAACCCTCGATTCTTCCGAGAAGAAGAGCACGAGTTAGCCAGAGTTCAGAGAAAACTATCTAAAGCTCCTAAAGGCACGCCAGAGCGCAAGAAAGCCCTTAAGGTTGTTGAGCGAGTCCATGAGCGAATAGCAAATAAGCGATACGAATTTGCCCATCGGATCAGCAACCAGTTAGTCAATCGATATGGCCTAATCGCATTTGAAGATCTCAATATAAAAGGCATGATGCATAACCACAACCTAGCCAAAAGCATTGGAGATGTGGCTTGGAATATGCTTGTGACTCTGACCTCGTACAAGGCTGCAAGTGCTGGTTCGATGGTAGTCCTGGTAGATCCAAGAAATACGTCAAAGATGTGTTCTAGATGTGGCATTCTGGTTCAAAAAGATCTATCTGAGCGAGTCCATAATTGCACTCAATGCGGGCTTTCGATGGATAGAGACTGGAACGCGGCAATCAACATACTCAGATTGGGACTACAATCTGTCGGTATTCAATCCGTCCAAGCCCGTCCCCTTTCGAGGGCGGGAGTAGTCACTGGCTAGATCAAGACCTCTTCAAGCGGTCTTCGGGGGGTCAATTCGTTGGCGGGCCCAACAACATCCAGGCAGAAGATCTGCTGAACAAAGGGGCTATTTAGTGCCTCTGATTTCTCTCCTAGCAGTCCATTCACCTCTGATTCCGTCTCCACAGCCTGCAGTGCCTGGTTCATGGGCTGGAGGCTTAAGTTAGCAGAAGAGCTCAGAAGTCGGATTCGCTCGAATAGCTGCCCGGCCCTCACTTGAGATTCTGGATCATTCATTTGGCTCGTGATAAAGCCCAGATACAGAGAGCTATTGATGATCTCGGAGTCTTTTTCTATCTGACCAGGAACGCTATCCAGGAAGGCTACCTTTATCTGATCGATCTTGGCCTCAACTCCAGTTGGTCCCATAGCTCCCCGGGATATCCAGTGGCCCAGCTCGCTTTTGAATTCGATATCGGAGTAGAGGACCTGATCGGCATTCAATGTCAGATTGAGAAATCTACTCCTAATGTCTGGATCATCTATCAGAAAAACGCGAATATCCTGATCGGTGCTTATGGATTCAATATTAGCAAGATCGATTTGATTTGCAGTCTGCGGCACGGAATCCTGTTCTCGGAGGACCTCATTTGTTTTTGAGGGGGAGCTTTTCTCAAGAGAGGTGATGGCAGAGAATAGCTGGGGATCCATTGGGGCCTGGGCATTGGGCTGCAATGATACTCTGGCTATGATGCTCTCCTCCCCGGGGACGTAGCTTATAGTGTGGTTGTAGCCGAAGTGATCTGCTGCTATGATCAGGTTCTCCAGTGCGTTGCCAATGCTGATATGCATCTCCCTTTTATTGCCATCGGCAGCCTCAAGCCACCTGGATTCGTCGGCCATGACCATAATCGATCCATCAGATACATTAAACCTCCAGGGCTGGGTATTATAGATGGAAGGAGCGAGTATGGCATAGTTTAGCAGGAAGGTCATCTTCTCCTCTGAGCTTCCATTGCGAGGAAAGTCGTTCTCCATGATATTCCAGACCTCAAAGGATCCTTTGGGCTGCCAGACAATACCTGGCAGCAGCATTCCCGCTATCAAGAACAGGCTTATCAATAACACTTTAGCTGCAGACATTCCCATTTTCAAGCCCTCATTAACTAAATTCTCATTTCAGGCCATTATGAGGCCAGAGAAAATATAGCCTACGGTAGGATATAGCCTGTGATAGGAATGAAAAACCGAAAACCGGGGTATATTTAGCAATTATAGCCTAACCAAAGGATTCTAATTATCCGGGCTTGCCCCAAACTGCTATTGAATAGCAAAAGGGTCGAACATGGCAACTGTGGATATTGCAGTGCTGCTACCAAGAGCGCCCGCTCTTAAAATTTCGCAGTCCTTGCCAATACATTTCCTTCATTGAGCCATTCTCCTCAATGCCACATCTCAATATCTCAGTATTGCCTAAATGGCATTCATTTTCCTGCGCCCTGATTTCATTATCTCTATGTTTTTATGCAGGTCGTATTCGAGTTCACAGCTCTCTATCACTGAGATCTTTCGATCTATCTCCTCTGCCTCCGCCATGCATAGCTCTAATTGCTTTAACAGTGCCGACCTGCGTTTGAGCAAAGTGGTTTTTTGGTGTGAAAGATCATCTAACACAGACACTTTCATCCTCCTCCATTTCAATGCATCTCACCTGCCATCTATAACTATTAATTATTAAGTATAAGCATAAAAGGATTTCGGTCTCAGAACCAGAGCTCTATCACGGCAATTACAAATAATCTCTCATCTAAAACTGACATTACTCTTTAGCTGGCGCCGCTTAATTCCCTGAGAGGCGGTTTTCATGCTTGCCGGGACTCATAACGGGGGTCACCGATCAGCAATCTAGATCAGCATGACTAATAAGTATGAATAATAATCATCTCTGATCAGCGTAGTCGCTCAGTGCGCAACCAGGGGTGGCAGAGAAACCTCATCCATAGAATATCATGCCAATCTCGAAAAGATATTCATAAACTGCTGGGGAATACTTTATCTATTGCAGGACTATAATTCCCTCTATCCTGCATCTAAATCGGAAAAATTTTATTCATCCATAACGGCGAGGCGATCAATTATTCGGGGGAGATAGAGATGGTATACCCAAGCAAATATAGCGCAATTAACCTACTACCTGAGCTTGATCTTGATAAAGAGAAATGGAGCCAAATACCCAGTGAAGAGTCCATCGCATCAACCATAAAAGCCATCGAAAAGAGAGGCGTGAGAGTGGTGAGATTGCCAGATGGCAATCAGGCTTTGGCCAAGATCAAAGAGTTGATTCCTCCCGGCTCGGAGGTTATGAATGGTTCCTCGACCACCCTCATCGAGATTGGTTTTCAGGAGCTTATGGATAGCGGCGAGCACGAATGGAAGGATATGAAGCTGATGGTGACCGGGGAGAACGATGCTCAGAAAAGAGCCAAGATCAGGCGAAAGACCGTTACCTCCGATTATTTCCTGTCCGGAGTGAATGCCATAGCCATGACCGGGGAGCTAGTGGGCTGTGATGCCACCGGAAGCAGAGTAGGCGCGTGGCCCTACGGCGCCGGGAACCTGCTGCTGGTAGCGGGAACGAATAAGATCGTCCCCTCATTGGATGACGCTCTGCGCCGCATAAGAGAGTACACCTTCCCCTTGGAGGATCTTCGCTCCCGGAATGTATATGGCGTTCCGAGCAAGATTGGAAAATGCGTCATCCTTGCCAATGAGTCCCAGCCTGGCAGGGTCACGCTTCTATTGATAGACGAAAGCCTTGGATACTGATTTGTTATAGAAAAAAATAAGGGGCAATATACTGGCCAAGCAATCATGCCCGGCCAGCCGATCGAGCCCCTCGATTGCTAAACAATCGTTCAATTTTTAACGCAGCTGGAAAGCCAGGTAGATGGTGGCCATGCCTCCCACAATTGCCAGCACTGCTAAGAGATAGATCAAAATGGCGATACCAACAAATGGAGAGCCGATGATCAGCAGCCCAAATATCATGCTCAAGGCTCCCATGATGGCTGCACCCCATCCTTCCCTCATTGCCCAGAATAGGCTCAGCGCTCCGAAACAAATAGCCAGTATTCCCACCACAATAACAAGCGTCTCTGGCACTAATATGGCACTCCAGTATGGATGGCCTATGACCACCATTCCCGCAATGATTCCCAGGATGCCGCTCAGAGCTCTCCACATCCAGTCAGTCTTGTCCATGAGGATTGTGGCCAGGGTTAATAGGCCGACGAAAATCCAGTACCATCCCAAGACCTGAACCAGATATATCGTGGTCATTATCGGATAAAGGATCAAATAGATTCCGATAATGAGTGCAGCCAGTCCTTGCAGCAGAATCAACCACCAAGGAACGAGATTCCCTTTAGACATGAATTCCTGCCTCCTTTACTGCAAATCGTGTCTATATCGAAAATAATTGGACTAGTTAGAAATATAGGTTATTGATATATAAGCATTTTCTACTCTTCTTTTTAAAAAGAAAGAGCGCTTGATAGACCGCCTGCCCCTCTCACTTCGTCGAGACGATCTTTATCACGTCCCCGTCCTTAAGCTCGTGTTTTTCCCCGAGGCGCATCTTGGTCCGGGCATCGATGGCAAATAGGAAGCTCTCGCCTATATCCGAATGCACCCGGAAGGCAAGGTCCCGGGCGGTGCTCCCCCGCTTCATCAGGAAGGCGTCAGGCAGTATCACTCCTTTGCGGTCGGTGAACTTGTTCTCATCCTCCACCGGATAGAGGACGATGTAGTCCAAAAGCTCGAAGATCGCTCGGTTAATGCACTCCTGCACCCCGGTTCCGCCGTATTGCTTCATTAAAGCTCTGATCTTCTCCAGCCCCGTCTTCTGGGCAGGATTGAGATCGCCTTTGATCTGGAAGTCTGGGTCCCCTGGCCGGTAGCTGATCAGTCCCGCCTTCTCTGCCATACGAAGAGCGATCTCCGCTGCTCCACTGACCGGTATCACCACCTCCTCTTTCAGAGCCAGAAGCTTTTTCACGTTCTCCGGGGGGGCAACATCCATCTTATTGGCTGCCAGGATCATGGGCTTGCTGTAGCTGCGCAAGAGAATGGCGAACATCTTCACATCCTCTGCATTCCAGCTTCCCAGGTCCTTTTTCATCTCGGTCAGAGCGCGGCGAATCTGGCTGTCAGAAACTCCCGCTCCCGCCATCTGCTCGATTAAGACCTGATCCGGCTTGCCGCCCAATGCCCGGAAGTTCCTCATCAATTTTTCCCAGTTGCGGTTTAGGATGCCGTTGAGCCACATGCTGATCTCGTATTCCAGGAATTTTACGTCGGAAACCGGATCGTAGTTGCCCGTACCTACCGGGTTTCCTTCGGCATCCGTGCCGCCCGAAGCATCGAGCACATGAATCACCGCCTCCGCCACTCGCAGAGCATCCAAAAATTCGTTCCCAAGGCCCTTGCCCAGGTGAGCGTCCGGCACCAGGCCGGCAACGTCGATCAGCTCGATGGCGATGAACCGCACCCCGTCCTTGCATCTTCCGCAACCCTTCTCAATCCCCAGATCCTTGCAGGGGCAGGGGACGCGCACATAAGAGACGCCATGGTTGGCGTCGATCGTGGTAAAGGGATAGTTGGCTATATCCACCTCTACCAGGGTCGCAGCCTTGAAAAAGGTGGATTTGCCAGAATTCGGCTTTCCAGCCAGCCCGACAGAGAGCATATCAGGTCAGAGTTCCCGCTCAGCGAGAGATGTTCTTGACATTCATCTCGACGGACTTGGCCTCAAACCGGGCTGCCTTATTCCCGGCGAGCTTGCCAGCAAGAGCCAGCCCCTTCTCCGAGACAGCCTTCTCCTGCAGGACACCTGCAGCAAGGGCATCAGAGTAGAGCTTCTCTCCCTTGTCCGTGCGGGTGAGAACGGTCGACCAGCCATCACCCGATCCCACGCTGCCCACGGAGATGTCCGCCAGTTCGCTGGCAAAGTCGAAGCATGGACCGCATCCCTTGAAGTTATACTGGTCCGTCTCCTCCAGCTTCACCTCATCGACCTTGCCCTGTTTATCTATCACCCTGAACATACCCTTCTTGATCTCAAACCGGGCCACATTCTTGGGATCCAGGCCGAACCTGCCCTTCACCAGGCCGTTCATGAGCAGATCGTAGTCGAAGTTCTCCATACAGAACAGGCCAACGAGCAGAGCGATCTTCTCCTGGCCGATCTGATAGGGCTCTTCCAGCAGCTGAACCTTTCTGAGGCCCTGGATCTGGCAGGGAGTTCCTACAAATCCGATCTTTTCGAATCCCATGTTTAGGGCTTCAGCCAATGAATTTACGCTATTGTTTATGGTGTACTTGGTGCCAGCGGCAGCCCTGATCTCATCGGCGGTGGTAACAACCCGAGATACCGTCCTCCACTCATCATCCTTGTCGGTGACGATGGCACAATCGATCATCCCCGACTCCAGCGCAAAAACAAGCAGAGCAGTGGCCACGCCGCCATCCTGGGCTAAACCCTTGCGGGAGACAGCCTGAGCGGATATGGCCTTCTTGTATATGCCCAGCTTTTCCTCGGGATTACGAGTCCTCCCCAAGAGCTTGGACTCCATCTGGCCCATATCCAGGATGTTTCTGGGACAGTAGGTGAAGCACAGGCCGCAGTGGGGATCGTACATCACCAGCTCTGGCTTGTCCTCCACATGCTCAATCCTGGGGCAGAGGGCCTCGCATGTGCCACAGCGACAGCATACATCCGATTTTATGACCTTATACTCCAGCTCTCCGAAACCACATTCCAGGTAAGTGGGCTCTGCAATCTTCTCCTTAGCAGCCATGATCATGATCTCCAAAAGTTAGAGGGCTAAATCACCTCCCGACCTAAAGCTTTTATGGTTCGAATGAGGTTTGAGCGTAGATGATCCTGGGTCTGGATATTGGGGGGGCGAACACCAAAGCGGCGAGTGCGGACAGCAAGTATGCCAAAAGCGTTTATCTTCCCCTCTGGAAGAACTCGCCCCTGGAGAAGGTCTTAAAGAGGATCAATGCCGAGCAGAAGCCGGAGGCAGTAGCTGTGGTCATCACTGGCGAGCTGGCAGACTGCTTCTCCTCCAAAAGGGAGGGAGTGGAAAGCATCATGGCCGTGGCATGCCGTGCCTTCTCCTGTCCGGTCTATTTCTGGGGCCATGATGGATTTGCCCGAAACGACATCATAAATCCGACTAACTCGACCGGCATAATTGATATGATCAACACGACCGATATTCTGCATGTCGCCGCAGCCAACTGGTCCGCTTCGGCTGCGCTTCTTGCTCGCGAGATAGGTGATTGCCTCTTTGTGGACATGGGCAGCACCACCACAGACCTGATTCCCATTAGGGCTAGGCCCCTGGCAGCGAAGACCGATTTCCTCCGCCTGGCCAGAGGAGAGCTGGTCTATATGGGCCTCCTGCGCACCGGTCTTGCCTGCATTCTGCCCGTGGCCAGGATCAGAGGCCATTATGTGCCGCTTGCCCCAGAGCTTTTCGCCATCATCGCTGATGCTCGTCTTGTTTTGGGCCATATAGATCTGGATCGGTATGCCTGCGATACTGCAGACGGAAAAGACAAGGGCCGACATTCTTCCCTCCGCCGGCTGGCGCGCTCCGTCTGTGCCGACCTGGAGGAGATAGGGGAATGCGGAGCTTTGGCCATAGCGGAGCAGGCCTGCACAGAGCAGAAGAAAGCTCTTGTTGCGGCCATGGAGAGGCAGGCAGAAAGGCATGGCCTGGAAAGGGTGGCAGCAGCGGGAATTGGAGAATGGTTGATTGCCGAGGCGGCCAATACGCTGGGCATGGAGTGCATTCTGCTCTCTGAATTGTATGGCAGCAGGATATCGGATGTCTTCCCTGCTTATGCAGCCGCGAGGCTACTGGAGACATATCCCGTCTATCTTCAGGGATGATATATGAGATTTGCCACCGTCCTCTATTTTTTAAAATATAAATTAATTTAATATTTAAGATCCTTTTCAGTCTCTATTTCTTTTATAATTCCCATCAA